>DASVMH010000232.1:0-17894 GCA_036384455.1 Marmoricola sp.
ACCGGAGGAATGCCCGTTGGTTGAGGAGCGAGCGCCGGCGAGGGAACGCCCGTTGGTTGAGGAGCGAGCGCCAGCGAGGGAACGCGCGTTGGTTGAGGAGCGAGCGCCAGCGAGCGTCTCGAAACCAACTGATCTGAAGAAGCTCGATTACCGAAGGAGACACATCATGGGAAAGCTCGAGAACAAGATCGCGATCGTGACCGGCGCCGGCCAGGGCATCGGAAAGGCGATCGCCACCAAGCTCGCCGCCGAGGGCGCCACCGTCGTGGTGACCGACCTCAACGAGGGCACCGCCAAGGAGACCGCCGGCGGTCTCGGCAACAACTCGGTCGGACTGCAGCTCGACGTCACCGACCGCGACTCGGTCAACGCCACGGTCGCGCAGGTCAAGGAGCAGTTCGGCCGCATCGACGTGCTGGTCAACAACGCCGGCTGGGACAAGGCCGAGCCGTTCGTCGACTCCGAGGTGCCCACCTGGGACCGGATCATCGCGATCAACCTCTACGGCCAGTTGCACACCTGCCATGCGGTGCTGCCGATCATGATCGAGCAGGGCGGTGGCCGGGTGGTCAACATCGGCTCCGACTCCGGCCGCGTCGGGTCGTCGGGTGAGGCGGTCTACTCCGCGGCCAAGGGCGGCGTCATCGCCTTCACCAAGACCATCGCCCGCGAGGTCGCCCGCGCCGGTGTGACCGCCAACTGCGTCTCGCCCGGACCGACCGACACCGAGCTCTTCGCCTCCATCGGCGGGGAGAAGCTGCGCGAGGCGCTGAAGAAGGCGATCCCGCTCAAGCGCCTCGGCCAGCCCGAGGACCTCGCCAACGCCGTCGCGTTCCTGGCCTCCGACGAGGCGGCCTTCATCACCGGACAGACCGTCAGCGTCAGCGGCGGCCTCACGATGAGCTGAGGAGCGCCCCGATGTCCTTCGAGACGATGCTGACGCCCGAGTGGATCGCCCGGGAGACCGACGCCGGCTTCTGGCGCGGCCGGGTGATCACCGACTTCCTCGCCGAGCACGCCGAGGCGACCCCCGACAAGGTCGCCTTCGTCGACGCACGCCGCCAGGTCACGTACGCCGAGCTGCGCGCCGAGGTCGACCGGGTCGCCGCAGGCTTCGTCGAGCGCGGCATCGTCGCCGGCGACGTCGTCTCGTACCAGCTGCCGAACTGCATCGAGTGGATCGTGGTGCACTACGCGGCCTCGCGGATCGGCGCGATCAGCAACCCGCTGATCCCGATCTACCGTGAGCGCGAGGTCGGCTTCATGGTCGGGCTGGCGAAGTCGAAGCTGATCGTGGTGCCCAAGGACTTCCGCGGTTTCGACTACCCCGAGATGATCGGGCGCCTGCAGGAGCAGTGGGACTTCGAGCCAGAGGTGCTGGTCCTGGGGGAGTCGTCCTGGGACGACTTCGTGGCGACGCCCTGGGAGGAGAAGGCCTCCGCCGTCGCTCTCGACGCGCTGCGGCCCGACGCGAACGACGTCACCCTGCTGATCTTCACCTCCGGCACCACCGGGGAGCCGAAGGGTGTGATGCACACGCACAACACGATGGTGGCCGCGAACGACCCGCTGCCGGAGCGGCTCGGCATCACCTCCGACAGCGTGCTGCACATGGCCTCGACCCTGGCGCACCTGACCGGCTTCCTCTACGGGGCTCGGCTCAACGTGCAGAACGGCGCCACCTGCGTGCTCCAGGAGGTGTGGGACGCGGCCGCGTTCGTCGAGCTCGTCGAGCAGCACGGCATCACGTACACCTCGGCGGCGACGCCGTTCCTGCACGATCTGGTGACGACCCCCAACCTCGCCGAGCGCGACACCTCCTCGCTGGTGCGCTTCTGCTGCATGGGCGCGCCGATCCCGCGGGCCCTGGTCCGTGAGGCGAAGCAGAAGCTGCCCGGGCTGGTCGTGGTCGGCGGCTGGGGTCAGACCGAGGAGGGGCTGGTCACGATCGGCATCCCCGGCGACCCCGAGGACAAGATCATCGAGACCGACGGATATCCCTGGCCGGGCATGGAGATCCGGGTCCTCGACCCCGCGAGCGGCGCCGAGCGGCCGGCGGGCGAGGAGGGTGCGCTCCAGGTGCGCGGCCCGTTCCTCTTCGTCGGGTACGCCGAGCGGCTCGACATGACACGCGCACAGATGGTGGCGGCCCCCGACAACGGGGGCGACTGGTTCGACACCGGCGATCTCGCGTACATCGATGAGGACGGGTACCTCCGGATCTCCGGACGCACGAAGGACGTGATCATCCGCGGCGGCGAGAACATCCCCGTGGCGTACGTCGAGAACGTGCTCTACGAGCACCCCGACGTCGCCAACGTGGCCGTCGTCGCGGTCCCCGACCCGAGGCTGCAGGAGCGCGCGTGCGCATGCGTCGTGCTCAACGCGGGTGCGCCCGAGCTCACCTTCGCGGGCATGCAGGACTTCCTGCGCGACAAGGGTGTGGCCAAGCAGTACTGGCCCGAGAAGCTGGTCGTCCTCGACGACTTCCCCAAGACCCCGAGCGGCAAGATCCAGAAGTTCCAGCTCCGCGAGCAGGTGGCTGTGTCATGACGGACATGACGGACATGACGTACGAGACCCTGCTCGTCGAGACCTCCGACCGCGTCGCCGTGGTCACGCTCAACCGCCCCGAGGTCCGCAACGCGATCAACGCGCAGGTCCAGGCCGACCTGCGCGCCGCGTTGGGGGAGCTGCGCGAGGACGACGCCGTCGGTGTCGTCGTGATCACCGGGGCGGGCGATCGCGCCTTCGCCGCCGGCGCCGACATCGGGCAGTTGCAGAACTACTCGCTGCACACCGGCCTGGCGTCGTCGATGCAGCGCCTCTACGACGAGGTCGAGGCCTTCGAGAAGCCGACGATCGCCGCGGTCAACGGGTACGCCCTGGGCGGCGGTTGCGAGCTGGCGATGTCGTGCGACATCCGGATCGCCTCGACGTCCGCACGGTTCGGGTTGCCGGAGACGAACCTCTCGGTGCTGCCCGGCGCCGGCGGCACCCAGCGGTTGGCCCGTCTCGTCGGTGTCGGCCGGGCGATCGACATGATCCTGACCGGGGAGATGCTGCTCGCCGACCAGGCGCTCTCGGCGGGCCTGGTCACGCGAGTCGCCGAACCGGCCGAGTTGCTCGCGACCGCCCGTGAGGTGGCCGCTTCCGTGCTGGCGAAGGGCCCGCTCGCCGTCCGTCTCGCGAAACTCGTCGTCCGCTCCGGGATGGACGCCGACCAGCGCACCGGCCTGGTCGTGGAGCGGCTCGCGCAGGCGCTGCTCTACACCACGGACGACAAGCGCGAGGGCGCCGAGGCCTTCCTCGCCAAGCGCTCGCCCGAGTGGAGCGCGCGATGAGCATCGAGCGGGTGCTGGTCGCCGGTGCCGGCGCGATGGGTTCGCAGATCGCCATGGTGAGCGCACTCGGCGGCCATGACGTAACCCTCTACGACACCGACCCCGCAGCGCCCGATCGCGCGATCGAGCAGTTGCGCGGGCGGCTCGACGGCCAGGTCGCCAAGGGTCGCCGGACCGCCGAGGACGTGGCCGCCGCCTTCTCACGACTGCACCCGGCGACCGAACTCGTCACCGACGTCGACCTGGTGATCGAGGCGATCGTCGAGAAGCTGCCGATCAAGCGAGCCTTCTTCGCGCAGCTCGACGAGCTCTGCCCGGACGGGACGATCCTCGCGAGCAACTCCTCGAGCTTCGTGCCGTCGGTGATGGCCTCGGCGACCGGTCGCCCCGATCGCTTCGTCAACCTGCACTTCTTCAACCCGGCCCTGGTGATGAAGTGCGTCGAGATCGTCCGCGGACCGCAGACCAGCGACGAGACCGTCGCCGTGACCCGGGCGTACGTCGAGGGCATCGGGAAGCTGCCGGTCGTGCTCGACAAGGAGATCCCCGGCTTCGTCGCCAACCGGCTGCTCAACGCGATCCGCGACGAGGCGATCAGCCTGCTCGAGGGCGGCTATGCCTCGGTCGAGGCGATCGACACCGCTGCCCGCACCGCACTCGGCTATCCGATGGGTCCCTTCGAGCTGATGGACCTGACCGGCATCGACATCGGCTACTACACCAAGCTCGGCCGTTTCGACGAGACCGGCGACCCGGCCGACCGCCCGTCGGCGACCGTGACGCGGCTCGTCGAGCAGGGCACGCTTGGTCGCAAGAGCGGCCGTGGCTTCTACACCTACGACGACCAGGGCAACCGCACCGGCGTCGCACCCGACGAAGGGGAGCAATGATGGATCTGGCACTGAGCGAGGAGCAGCTCGCGTTCAAGAAGGTCGCCCGCGACTTCCTCGACGCCGAGGTGGTGCCCTATCGCACCGAGTGGGACCGCCGCGAGTCCGTCGACACCGCGGTCATCCCCAAGATGGGCGAGATCGGCTTCTTCGGGCTGACCATCCCCGAGGAGTACGGCGGCCTCGGCGGCGACTACATCACCTACTGCATCGGCATGGAGGAGCTCGGCCGCGCCGACTCGTCGGTGCGCGGCATCGTCTCGGTCTCCATGGGCCTGTTCGGCAAGATCGTGCTCTCCCACGGCACCGAGGCGCAGAAGCAGCAGTGGCTGCCCGGCATCGCCAACGGAACCTTGCTCGGCTGCTTCGGCCTCACCGAGCCCGACAACGGCTCCGACCCTGCGAACCTCAAGACCCGAGCCGCACGTGAAGGCGACGAGTGGGTGATCAACGGCGGCAAGATCTTCATCACCAACGGCTCCTGGGCCGACGTGTGCGTCGTGTTCGCGCGTACGGGTGGGCCCGGCGCCAAGGGCGTCTCGGCGTTCCTGGTGCCCACGGACACCCCCGGATTCATCCGCAACGAGATCCACGGCAAGCTCGGCCTGCGCGGCCAGGTGACCTCCGAGCTCACCTTCGACAACGTCCGGGTGCCCGCCGACGCGATGCTCGGCGAGGAGGGGGAGGGCTTCAAGATCGCGATGCACTCCCTCGACAAGGGCCGGGTCTCCGTCGCGGCCGGCTGCACCGGGATCGTCCAGGGTTGTCTGGAGGCCGTGGTGGCGTACTCGAAGGAGCGCCAGCAGTTCGGCCGCCCGATCGCGTCCTACCAGCTGATCCAGGACATGATCGCGGAGATCTCCGTCGACGCCGACGCCGCGCGGTTGCTCACCTGGCGCGCTGCCGACCTCATCGAGCGCGGTGAGCCGTTCGGCGTCGAGGCCTCCAAGGCGAAGCTCTTCGCGTCCGAGGCCGCGGTCAAGGCCGCCAACCTCGCCATCCAGGCCTTCGGCGGCTACGGGTACGTCGATGAATACCCCGTCCAGAAGTACATGCGCGATGCCCGCGTGATGACGCTGTACGAAGGCACCAGCCAGATCCAGAAGCTGCTCATCGGCCGCGCCGAGACCGGCATCTCCGCATTCCTGTAGAAGACTTCGACTCCGAGGAGACCGTCATGACGAAATCGCCGCAGACCCCGCTCGAACTGTTCGGCACCGAGCACCTGATCGGCGACGAGGACCGCGACATCCGCGACACCGTGCGCGCGTACGTCGAGAAGGAGATCAAGCCGAATCTGGCCGAGTGGTACGAGTCCGGCCAGATCCCCGCCCGTGAGCTGGCCCGCGACCTGGGCAAGCTCGGCGTCCTCGGCATGCACCTGGACGGGTACGGCTGCGCCGGCACCAGCGCCACGGCGTACGGCCTGGCCTGCATGGAGCTCGAGGCCGGCGACTCCGGGCTGCGCTCCCTGGTCTCGGTGCAGGGTTCGCTGGCGATGTTCGCGATCCACCACTGGGGCACCGAGGAGCAGAAGCAGGAGTGGCTGCCGCGGATGGCCGCGGGCGAGGCGATCGGCTGTTTCGGCCTCACCGAGCCCGACTTCGGCTCCAACCCGGCCGGCATGCGCACCCGCGCCCGCCAGGACGCAGGAGGCGACTGGATCCTGACCGGCAACAAGCTGTGGATCACCAACGGCTCCGTGGCCGACGTCGCCGTGGTGTGGGCACAGACCGATGAGGGTGAGGACGGTCGCGGGATCCGCGGCTTCGTGGTCCCCACGGACACCCCCGGCTTCTCCGCGCCGGCCGTCAAGCACAAGCTCTCGCTACGCGCCTCGGTCACCAGCGAACTCGTCCTCGACAACGTGCGACTCCCTGCCGATGCGGTCTTCCCCGAAGTGCGCGGACTCAAGGGGCCGCTGTCGTGCCTCAACGAGGCCCGCTTCGGGATCGTCTTCGGCTCACTCGGTGCCGCCCGCGACTGCCTGGAGACCGCGATCGCGTACTCCTCGCAGCGCGACATCTTCGACAAGCCGCTGGCCGCCTACCAGCTCACCCAGGCCAAGCTCGCCGACATGACCCTCGAGCTCGGCAAGGGGATGCTGCTCGCGCTCCAGCTCGGCAGGCTCAAGGACGAGCACCTGTTGCGGCCGGAGCAGATCAGCCTCGGCAAGCTCAACAACGTGCGTGAGGCGATCGCGATCGCCCGCGAGTGCCGCACCATCCTCGGCGCCGCCGGCATCACCCTGGAGTTCCCGGTCCTGCGGCACGCCAACAACCTGGAGTCGGTGCTGACCTACGAAGGCACCTCCGAGGTGCATCAGCTGATCATCGGGCAGGCGCTCACGGGGGCAGCCGCGTTCCGCTGAGCCGTAACGCGCGCGGGGCCCGCGCCGTTGAGCGGATGAGTCCACCTCCAGGGAGCCCGCATGCGCCGACATCTCGTCACGGCGCTCGTCGTGGCGGTGCCGACGCTCGGCGCGGTCTCCGGATCGGCGACGGCAACGCCCGCAGGGGTCTCGGTGCACGGCGACACGGTGCGGGTCGGGCACGCCCGCTTCGAGGTGCTGAGCAGCACGCTCGTGCGCGTCGAGTACGCCTCCGACGACCACTTCGAGGACCGGCCCACCATGACGGTGCCGGTCCGGCGTACGCCGAAGGTCGCCTTCACGGCCACGAAGACGAACGGCGTCGTGCACATCCGGACCAGCCGCGTCGACGTGGCCTACCGGCCCGGCGCGGTCCCCGGGCCGAAGAACCTGACCGTCACCGTCCACCAGGGCGGGCACACGTACATCGGTCACCCGAGCTTCCCGGCGCACACGACCTACAACACGCCTGAGACGGTGCCGACGACGCTGACGCTCTCGTACGTGAAGGGCGACCCGTCCTACACCGTGCCGACGAAGGGGAACCTGGGCGGCTGGTACCGCGCGCTGGACGGGGTCTCCGGTGCCGTGAAACTGCACGACGGCCTGATCGACCGGCGCGGGTGGTACCTCCTCGACGACACCCAGACCGTGGTGACGACCAAGACGGGTGCCGGATTCGTCGCGCGCGACCTCGACGGGCGCACCTATCGCGACGGCTACCTGTTCGGCTACGGCCACGACTACAAGCGCGGCCTGCAGGACCTGTCGCGGCTGGTCGGCAACGCACCGCTGCTGCCGCGCAACGCCTTCGCCCCGTGGCGCTCGGAGTACGCCCCGGAACCCCAGTCGAGCTACGCCCCGATGGTGAAGAAGTTCCTCGCCCGAGGGGTGCATCTGGGCGTGATCAACGTCGACACCGACGCGAAGGCCCCGCACGTGTGGAACGGGTGGGAGTGGTCGAAGAAGCTGTTCACCGATCCGGCAGCGTTCACGAAGTGGGCGCACGCCCAGGGCATCGACATCGGCTTCAACATCCACCCGTCCGTAGACGTCGACGATCCCAAGTTCATGGCGGCGAACAAGACCGCGGGTGGTGTCGCGGTGCTCCCCGGACTGCGTGAGGACCTCCTTCGCTGCCGGATCATGACCTTCGCGACCGACATGGGGATGACCGGGATCAGCCTGCCCGACCTCAGTCACGCCACTGGCCTGGGGGCGATCGACTGCCGCGTCTTCGACTGGGCCAAGGCGGGGGACCAGAAGGCGTACTTCGCGCTGCACAAGGACTTCACCGACGCCGGCGTCGACTTCTTCTGGCTCGACTACTGCTGCGACGACTCCGGTGCCGTCGCGACCGGTGCCACCGACCCGTGGATCAACCGGCTCTACATGCAGGCGTCGCAGGCGCGGGGGAGCCGGTGGCCGGTGCTGTCCCGGGTGGGCACCTCGCTCTTCGACGTCGACACCGGCGGCCCCGGCATCTGGGCCGAGCGCCGCGACACCGTGGCGTTCACCGGCGACACCCAGTCGACCTGGGCCACGCTCGCCTTCGAGGCGGCGTTCAACCCGGAGGAGGGCAACGTCGGGCTGCCGTACGTCAGCCACGACATCGGTGGCTACATGGGCAAGCACCTCGCCGACGACCTCTACGTCCGCTGGGTGCAGGAGGGTGCACTCTCGCCGGTCCTGCGCCTGCACTCCGACCACGGCGACCGACTCCCGTGGCAGTACGGCAAGGCAGCGGATGCGATCGCGTCGCGCTTCCTGCGGCTGCGCGATCAGTTGGTGCCGTACCTCTACACCGTCGCGCACCAGGCGACGACGTCCGGACTGCCGATCACGCGCGGTCTCTACCTCCAGTGGCCCGAGCAGGCGCAGGCGTACCGGCATCCGGGGGAGTACCTCCTCGGCAACGACCTGGTGGCCGCGCCCGTGACCGCGAAGAACTCCAAGGTGACCTTCTGGGTGCCGCCGGGCCGCTGGACCGACTACTTCTCCGGCAGAACGTTCGTCGGACCGTCGGTGCGCACGTTGAAGGTGCCGCTGTCGAACAGCGTGCTGCTGCGCCGGGCGGGCTCGATCCTGCCGCTGCAGACCTCACCTCGTCGCGGTCTCCAGCTGTCACCGCGGAAGCTGACCCTGTCGATCGCGCCCGGACGGCACGGCTCCTTCACCCTCTACGACGACGCCGGCACCGGCCTGGCGTACCGACGCGGTGCATCGGCGACCACCCGGATCTCCCAGCACACGCACCGGCACCGCACGGTGGTCCGGATCGGCAAGGCGCGCGGCTCGTACGCCGGGGAGCCGGGTCGGCGCGCGTGGACCATCCAGATCCACCGGGCGCGACCGCACCGGGTCAGCGTGGACGGCCATCGACTCGCGAGGCGGTCGTGGACCTGGAAGCACGGGGTGCTGACGGTCCGGACCGGGATGCGCTCGACCGCGCGCGCCCACGTCGTTCGGGTGCGCTGAGCTACCGCGGCTTGTGGATCCGCAGGCCCTTGACGATCAGTCGGGCCAGTGAGCGGGAGTACTCCTCGATGTCGAGGGGGCCGCTGCGGTCGTTGAAACGGATCGAGAGCGGTGTGAAGGCGTGCACCGAGGCGGCGCCGTTGGCGAGGATGAAGAACATCTCGCGGTCGTCGATCGCTCGGATCTCCTTGGCCTCCACGAGGGAGTCGATCATCGGCTGGAAGCCCTGGATGAGCGGCATCACGGCCTGGGCGAAGATCACGTCGACCCGGGGTGACTCCATCGTCGCCTCGTGATTGATGATCCGCTGCAGCTCCGGGTGATCGCCCGCGCTGGCGATGAAGATCGCAATCAGCTGTTCGAGGCGCTCGATCTCGCGGGCGTGCGAGGCGAAGACCACGGCGCACCGGTTGTAGACGACGTCGTGGTGCTGGTTGAAGGTCTCGAGCACCGACCGCTCCCACAACGTGTCGAGAGTGCCGTACTCCGCCGCCAGCGTGCCCGCCGGAAGGTCCAGGTCAGCTTCGATCTGCGCGAATGTGGTCCCGCTGAATCCCTGCGCGGCGAACCGCGCCACCGCGGCCGCGAAGACCTTGAGCTCCTCGAGCGCCATGCCTCCACCATATGGGTATGGGGCGGCTGCCGAGCAAGCGTCACGGCATCCGGACTCGGCTCAGCGCGGCCCGAGGCCGACCCGTCCGTCGATGAGTTCGCGGGCGGCGTCCAGATGGCCGGCATGGCGGGCGGTCTCCTCGATGAGGTGCAGTGCGACCCAGCGGACGTCGGTGATCGGTTCGCCGGGCCAGTCCACGTCGTGCTCGGCCGCCAGCGGCTGGTCGAGGTCGCAAGCGCGCAGGATCTGGTTGGACCTGTCGCACTGGTCCCGGTAGTGGGCGATCACCGCGGTCGACGAATGACCGGTGACGAAGGCGGCTTCCGGGTCGTACGGCGGGTCGACGATGTCGTCGTCCCACGTGGTCTGCGGCATAACGCCCGCGACGACCCGCTGGAACCACATCGCCTCGGCGTTGGCCAGGTGCAGGAGCATCCCGATCGGCGTCCATCCCGACGGAAGGACGGGCGTACGCAACTGGCGCTCGTCGAGCCCGTCGATGATCGCCAGCACCGCCCCGCGCTGCTGGTCGAGGAAATACTCCAGGCGTTCGTGTTCGTCGGGTCCGGTCATGACGTCATCCTGCCGTGGATGGGGTCGTCGGGCGTGAGGACGTGGGCGCTCGGCCTTGGGCGTTCGCACAGGCCGCGCGGAGGATTTTGTCCTCCGATCCGGCGAACATCGACGCGGTGCTTCCTATGCTGACCCGTGAAGCCGTTTGCGGGCCCTGAAATAGCCGTCACGAGGTGGTTGCCGTCATGAGCGTTCTCGACCAGGTGATCAACAAGGCCCAGGCGACGATCCCGATGCAACGTCAGGTCCAGGGACTGCACCTCTTCCAGAGGGCGAAGCGGCGGATCGTCGGCGACCGGCAGCCGGTCTTCGTGGAGGAGCCGCTCCCCGACGTCGACGACCTCGAACTGACCGAGATCGACCTGAGCAGTCCGTTCCTCTACGGCCAGGGTCAGTGGCAGGCGTACTTCAAGCGGCTGCGGGACGAGGCGCCGGTGCATTTCCAGGCGGACAGTCCCTTCGGGCCGTACTGGTCGATCACGCGCTACGACGACATCGTCACCGTCGACAAGGACTTCGAACGGTTCTCCGCGGCGCCGCAGATCGTGATCGGCACCCCGCCCGAGGGTCTCGACATCGAGATGTTCATCGCCATGGACCCGCCGCGCCACGACCAACAGCGCAACGCGGTCCAGGGTGTCGTGGCGCCGCAGAACCTCGACGAGATGGAGGGCCTGATCCGCACGCGCGTCCAGGAGGTCCTCGACGACCTGCCCCTCGGCGAGCCCTTCGATTGGGTGGATCGGGTCAGCATCGAACTGACGTCCCGGATGCTCGCCACCCTGCTCGACTTCCCGTACGAGGAGCGCCGCAAGCTCGTCTATTGGACCGAGCTGGCCGCCTCCAGCGCGGCGGCGACCGGCGGTGCCACCGACCTGGACGAGATGTACCGGGGCGTTGCCGACATGGCGAAGAGCTTCAGCGCCCTCTGGCACGACAAGGCCGCTCGTCTCGCGGCGGGGGAGAAGCCCGGCTACGACCTGATCACCCTGATGCAGATGTCCGAGGACACCAAGGACCTGATCAACAGGCCGATGGAGTTCCTCGGCAACCTGATCCTTCTCGTCGTCGGCGGCAACGACACCACCCGCAACTCGATGTCGGGCGGTGTGTACGCGCTCAACAAGTTCCCCGACCAGTTCGATCGGCTCAAGGCCGACCCTGGGCTGATCCCGAAGCTGGTCCCCGAGATCATCCGCTGGCAGACACCCCTCGCCTACATGCGCCGGATCGCCGCCAAGGACACGGTGCTCAACGGCCAGTTCATCCGCAAGGGCGACAAGGTCGTGATGTGGTACGCGTCTGCCAACCGCGACGAGCGCGCCTTTGAGAACCCCGACGACTTCATCATCGAGCGTCCCAACGCACGCCACCACCTCTCGTTCGGCATCGGGGTGCACCGGTGCATGGGCAGCCGGCTGGCCGAGCTGCAGCTGCGGATCCTGTGGGAGGAGCTGCTCGCGCGCTTCGAGGACATCGAGGTCGTCGAGGAGCCGGAGTATCTCCAGTCGAACTTCGTCCGCGGCTACACCAAGATGATGGTCACCCTCACGCCGATCGGGGAGCAGGCCCGGCCCCGGGCCCGTAAGGCCGCCGTTCCCCAACCCGCGCCACGTCGCTCCCGCGAGGGCTGGGTCACGAGCACGACGGAGAGCGAGCTCGACCTGCAGGTCGCGGCCCGTCGTGAGGTGGCCGAGGGAGTCGTCGAGCTGACCCTGGCCGACCCGGCGGGTGCGTCGCTTCCGGCCTGGACCGCCGGTGCCCACATCGACCTCGTGCTCGACCCGTCGTTGGCCCGGCAGTACTCCCTGTGCGGCAGCACCGCCGACGAGGGATCGTGGAAGGTCGGGGTGCTCCGTGATCCCGACAGTCGGGGCGGTTCGGCGTACGTCCACGAGAAGCTGACCGAGGGCGCGACCGTGCGCGTACGCGGGCCGCGCAACCATTTCCCGCTGGTCGCCTCGCCGCGCTACCAGTTCATCGCCGGCGGCATCGGCATCACCCCGATCGTCGCGATGATCGAGGCGGCGCAGGCGCGCGGTGCGCAGTGGAACCTGCTCTACGTCGGCCGCTCCCGTACGTCGATGGCGTTCCTGGACCGGCTCGGGAGCGACGACAGGGTGACCGTCTGGCCCAGCGACGAGCACGGTCGTTTCGATCTCGCGTCCGTGCTCGGCACACCGCAACCGGACACGCTGGTCTATTGCTGCGGCCCGGGCGCGCTCCTCGACGCGGTCGAGGAGGGCTGCGCGGCGTGGCCGGACGGCAGTGTGCATCTCGAGCGGTTCGCTGCCAAGCAGGTGGAGGCCTCCGCGGATGCGCTCGACTCCTTCGAGGTGGAGTGCTCGCGCTCCGGCGTCACCGTGACGGTGTCGGAGGGAACCTCGATCTTCGACGCGTGTGAGAAGGCCGGGGTCGACGTCCTCGGATCCTGCATGGAGGGGATCTGCGGCACCTGCGAGGCCGACGTGCTCGCGGGCACTCCCGACCATCGCGACTCGGTGCTGTCCAAGTCGGAGCGCGAGAGTGGGGCCACGATCATGACCTGCGTCTCCCGCTCACTGTCGAAGAAGTTGGTGCTCGACGTATGACGAACTACCCCAGGGAATGCTGGTACGTCGCGGCCACGTCCGACGAGGTGGGTGAGGGTCTCCTCGCGCGACGCATCGCCGACACACCGGTCGTCCTCCTCCGGCTCTCCGACGGCTCGATCGCCGCGCTCGAGGATCGCTGCGCGCACCGGCCGTACCCGCTCTCGGCCGGCCACCGCGAGGGCGACCTGGTCGTGTGCGGTTACCACGGCTGCACGTACGACGCGACTGGTCGCTGCGTCCGGGTGCCCTCGCAGGACGCCGTCCCCTCAGGCGCACAGGTGCGCGTCTTCCCGGTCGTCGAGCGTGGGCCGTACGTCTGGCTTTGGACGGGCACCTCCGGTGGTGAGCGGCTGCGGCCGCCTCCGCCGACGCCCTGGCTCGAGGGCGACGGCTGGAACAGCGTGGGGGAGCGGCGCGACGTGGCCGCCGGTCTGCTGTTGCTGCACGAGCACTACCTCGACCTGACCAACGTGTTCGCGATGCACGCGGAGATGGTGCCCCCAGGGATCGAGGCGTTGCCGCCGCTGGAGGAGGTCGAGATCTCGGAGGTGTCGGTGTCGTACCTCCGCGAACTGCCCAAGGCGCCGCTCGCCCCATGGGAGGCCGCGGTGACCGGGCTCGACAGCGCGGAGTCGTTCGGTCGCCGGGAGACCGGCACGTTCGTCACGCCCGGACTGCACAAGCAGACCTACACGATCAGTGGCTCCGACGGGCCGGTCGTCGAACTGGTCCGCACACACGGTTTCACCCCGGCGACGTCGTCCTCCACCCATGTCTTCCTGCAACTGTCCTGGCGCGGCACCGTCGCTGCCGACGTCGGGACGCGGCTGGTCGAGGTCTTCCACGCGATGGCCGACCGCGACCTCGCCGTCGTCGAGACCATGCAGCGCTGCCTCGACGAGGACCCGACCCCTCGGCGCTACTTCAACGTCAAGGCCGACCGCGCCGCCGTACGTGCCCGGCGGATCCTGACCTCGATGGTCGAGGAGGAGCGGGGGCTCTGACCGGAACGGTCGGGGTGTGCACCCGCTCAGGGGGTTTCGGAGATTCCGTCGGGAGTCAGGAGCATGCTGGGTCCATGAAGTTGATGCGTTACCGTCGCCCGTCGATGAACCAGCTCCTCGGGATCACCGCCGCCAAGCGGCGTGTACGTCGAGACCTCGGCATCAGCCAGGTCGAGGCATGGACGAAGCCCAGCCGCGTCAAGCAGCGAGCGAAGTACCAGCTCGGCCTCTACTCGCCGACGATGCGCGCGATCCGGCAGACCTCTCGTGGGAAGTTCCCGAGCCCGTTCGGGCTGTGGTCGCGCAGGTCGAAGGACTGACTGCGATACTCGAGTTGTGCCGAGACGGTTCTTCGCGCTGATTCTCCCGGTGGCAGCGCTGACCGGATTCGCCCTTGAGGTCGTGAAGGGCAACTCCGGCGACCCGTTCCGCGCTGCTGTCGGAAACATGAGCGCACCGTGGCTTGTCTTCGCACTCGTCGGAGGCTTCGTCGCGACGTCGGCGTTTCGCGGCGCGGTTCTCGGTCTCCTCACGACGCTGGTGGCCCTTGCCGGGTTCTACCTCGGTGCCGTCGTGGTGTTCGGCGGACATCTCGGCGACCAGACCGGCTCGTTCGTGCACGACTTCATGTTCATCGCGACCGCCAACAAGGTGTGGTTCCTGCTCGGGCTGGTCAGCGGTCCGATCTTCGGGGCGCTCGGCGGGGTCCTACGCAGGCCGCTGCACCTCGCGTTCGTGGCGGGCGCGCTCCTCGTCCTCGAGCCGATCGTCGTGATGACACTCCGCGAGCGACAGCTTCCGCTCATCGGCGTCTGGGCCGTGGACTCCGTCCCGGCACGACTGCTGGAGATCGGCCTCGGCCTGCTTGTCCTGGCTGTGGCGTCCCGGTCTCGCATGCGAAGCACGTAGTCGGCGGGGCTCGCCTTCGGCACGCCTCGCTGGCGATCGGTGCACCTCCGGCTCGCTCCTCAGATGTCGTAGTGGAGCGGTGCGTCCCGCACGGCCTCGACTTCGTGCATGACCGATGTCAGGGAAACGATGGTCTTTTCGGCCAACGCGTTCATGCTGCGGTTGCGGACTCCGCCTGGATCAACAGGGCCTCACGCGACGGAGTCGACGGCGTGCAGTTCGAAGCGCAGGCCGAGGGCGCTGGTGACTTTGAGGATCGTTGACCAGGTCGGGTTGCCGTCGGCGGAGAGCGCCTTGTAGAGGCCGTCGCGGCTCATGCCGACTCGGCGCGCGAGCTCGCTCATGTTCTGGGAGCGGGCGATGATGCCGAGAGCATGGGGGACGGCCGTCGGGTCTTCGATCGAGTCTTCGAGTGCTCCTTCAAGGAGCGTGGCGACATCATCGAGGCTTTTCAGGTAGTCCGCTGCGTCGAACTTCTTGTATTTCGTAGCCATGTCCATCAGGTGCCCTCCTTCTCTGCTTACTGCTCGGTTTGCTGCTCGGTCTTCTTCTTGTCGGCCCAGTACGCCGCGGCCAGCTCGTGCGCCTCGTCGATGTCCTTCTGCTGGGTCGACTTGTCGCCGCCGCAGAGCAGGAGGATCAAGGTGTTGCCGTCTTGCAGGTAGTAGACCCGGTAGCCGGGGCCGAAGTTGAGGCGCAGTTCCGAGATCCCCTTGCCGATCGGCCGAGCGTCTCCCGGGTTGCCCTGGGCGAGACGGTCGAGGCGACGGAGGATGCGTCCCTTGCCAGTCAGATCCTTCAGTTTGACGATCCAAGTCTCGAACTCGTCGGTGCGGACGACTTCGATCATGTGTCGACTATAAATGACACATCGTTCCACTGCCAACACCCGTCGATCATGGCCGTCGGTAACCGTCGCCGACAGCTCAACCGGATCTCCTGCGGTATTACGGCGGCATTTGGCCCGGATCGGCCCATGCGAAAGGGCCCCTGATCCTGCAAACATGCAGGGCAGAGGCCCTTTCGGGGTTACGACGTCTGTCAGATGTCGTACTTTCTGACGACATCTTGCGGGGCTCGCCTCCGGCACACCTCGCTGGCGCTCGGCGTACCTCCGGCTCACTCCTCAGATGTCGTACTTTCTGACGACATCTTGCGGGGCTCGCCTTCGGCACACCTCGCTGGCGCTCGGCGTACCTCCGGCTCACTCCTCAGATGTCGTAGTACAACTCGAACTCGTGCGGGTGCGGGCGCAGCTGCACGGGCGCGATCTCGTTGGTGCGCTTGAAGTCGACCCAGGTGTCGATCAGGTCGGGGGTGAAGACGTTGCCGACGGTGAGGAACTCGCTGTCGGCCTCGAGGGCGTCGAGGACGGCGCCCAGCGAGGTCGGGACCTGGTCGATCTCGGCCATCTCGTCCGGCGGGAGCTCGTAGATGTCCTTGTCGATCGGCTCGGCGGGCTCGATCTTGTTCTGGATGCCGTCGAGGCCGGCGAGCATGAGCGCGGAGAACGCGAGGTACGGGTTCGCCGACGGGTCGGGGAAGCGGGTCTCGATGCGCTTGGCCTTCGGGTTGGTGCCGGTGATCGGGATCCGGACCGAGGCGGAGCGGTTGCGCGAGGAGTAGACCAGCGAGATCGGCGCCTCGAAGCCGGGGACCAGGCGGTGGAAGGAGTTCACCGTCGGGTTCGTGAAGGCCAGCACGGCGGGGGCGTGCTTGAGGATGCCGCCGATGTACCAGCGGGCCAGGTCGGAGAGGCCGGCGTACCCGGTCTCGTCGTAGAACAGCGGCGAGCCGTCCTTCCAGATCGACTGGTGCACGTGCATGCCCGAGCCGTTGTCACCGAAGATCGGCTTGGGCATGAAGGTGACCGACTTGCCCTGCGCCCACGCGGTGTTCTTGATGATGTACTTGAACTTCATCACGTCGTCGGCGGCCTTGAGCAACTGGTCGAAGCGGTAGTTGATCTCGGCCTGGCCGGCGGTGCCGACCTCGTGGTGGGCCCGCTCGACCTGCAGGCCGACGGCCTCGAGGTTCTTGACCATGTCGGCGCGCAGGTCGCTGTAGTGGTCGTACGGCTCGACGGGGAAGTAGCCGCCCTTGAGCCGGGTCTTGTAACCGAGGTTGTCACCCTCGGCGCCCGAGTTCCACCAGCCCTCGATCGAGTCGATGTGGTAGTAGCCCTCGTTGACTCCGGTGGAGTAGCGGACGTTGTCGAAGATGTAGAACTCGGCCTCGGGGGCGAAGAACGCGGTGTCGCCGATGCCGGTGGTCTGCAGGTACGCCATCGCCTTCTTGGCGATGTTGCGCGGGTCGCGGGAGTACGCCTCGCCGGTGATCGGGTCGTGGATGAAGAAGTTCACGTTCAGCGTCTTGGCGCTACGGAACGGGTCCACGTACGCGGTGGTCGGGTCGGGGAACAGCTGCATGTCCGACTCGTTGATCGCCTGGAAGCCGCGGATCGAGGAGCCGTCGAAGCCCAGACCGTCGTCGAAGACCGACTGGTCGAAGGAGGAGACCGGGACGGTGAAGTGCTGCATGATGCCGGGCAGGTCGCAGAAGCGTACGTCGACCATCTCGACGCCCTCGTCCGAGATGAACTTGAGCAGCTCTTCGCTGTTGTTGAACATTCGTCCTCCTTGGCCGCGTGGGCGGCCACATCAGGGATTCGCGGGCAGCGCGTGAGTGCACCGCTCAGACCCGGAACGTACGGCCGGGCGATTAATCGACCGTATCCGGATTGTTTCGGCCGTGTAACACCGTCCCACCCGTCGGTGCGACGCAGGTCACACAGCGTTGCCGGTTAGTGTTCGTGCGATGTCCGCCGCACCCCAGCCGCCACCGGCCGCGCCCGCGACCGGGAGCGAGTACGCCTCGTGGCCCCGGCGCATCGTCGCGCTCATCATCGACTGGGCCGCATCCCAGGGCGTCGCGTACGCCATCGTGCAGGGTGGACACCGCCACGGGGAGTCGTTCCTGCCGCTGGCCATCTTCTTCCTCGAGTCAGCCCTCGGTGTCGCTCTTGCCGGCGCGTCCTTCGGGCAGCTCCTCACCCGGATCCGGGTGCGCCGGCTCGATGGCCGCCCGGTCGAGTTGCTGCAGTCGTTCCTGCGTGCAC
>DASVMH010000233.1:0-5120 GCA_036384455.1 Marmoricola sp.
GCTGGTCGCTTCGACTGCGGCGAAGCTGCCCGCTGACCACCTGGCGTACCGGCTGAGTGCCGGACTGGCGAAGAAGTACGGTCCGGACCCGTATTGGGTTCGCGTGGGCGCAGAAGAGGTGCTGCTCCTCACCCACCCCGACGACATCCGGATCGCGCTCGGCGGGTCGCCGGACCCGTTCGCGAGCGATCCCGAGGCCAAGCGCAAGGGCATGCGGGCCTTCCAGCCCGATGCCCTGACGATCTCGCGCGGCAACCTGTGGGCCGATCGGCGTCGGTTCGCCGAGGCGGTGTTGCAGACGGACAGGCCGGTGCACAAACTCGCCCGTGGCTTCATCGCGATCGCGCTCGCGGAGGCCGACGCGCTGCTGGCGACCGACGGCCCGATCGCGTTCGCCGACGTCGACGACGCCTTCTCGCGGATCACCCGACGGGTGGTCTTCGGTGACGCCGCGGCCGACGACACCGCTTTGACCGACCAGCTCGCCGCGTTGATGGCTGCCGGCAACAAGATGCCCGGCAAGCCGGCGAAGGGGTACGCCGCGTTCGTCGACCATCTGCAGCGCTATGTCGACGCACCGGACCCCGCAGCGCTGACCGGCATGGTCGCGAAGGCCCCCCACGACGCCGACACCCACGTCGCCGGGCAGCTCATCCACTGGCTCTTCGCGATGGGCGACACGCTGCCCGCCAACCTGTTTCGTGCACTCGCGCTACTGGCCACCCATCCTCTGCAGGCCGCTGAGGTGCGCCACGAGCTCGCCGGCAAGCGGCTCACCACCGTGAAGAACGTCGCCGGTGCCGACTACCTCGCCGGGTGCATCCTCGACACGATGCGGCTGTGGCCCACGACCCCCTTGTTCGGGCGGGTGCTCACCGAGGACTTCCGCTGGCCCAACGGCGAGCTCACCCCGGCCGGCACGCAGGTGATGATCCACAACCTGTTCAACCACCGCAATCGCGAGCGCTTCGACTACGCCGACCGGTTCGCTCCTGAGGAATGGGCGAGCGGCACCGCCGGCGAGGACTGGTCGTTCAACTTCTTCAGCCACGGCCCGCAGGGCTGCCCGGGAGCGGGGCTGTCGATCCTGCTCGGTCAGGCGTTCCTCGCCCGACTGCTCACCGAAGGGGCACCGAGGCTGGTGGCCGGTCCGCGGTTGCGACCGGTGACGCCGCTGCCGTACGCGCTGGACGTGTACGCCCTCCAGTTCAGGCTCTGAAAAACGGGTCGAGTGCGGAAGGGGTTGCTATAGCGACCACTTCCGCACTCGACGCGCGTGCCTGAGGCTCAGTCCTCCTTGCTGGCCTCGGAGTCGGCGCGGTCCTTGATCTCCTGGACCACCGACGGGTCCGCCAGGGTGGTGGTGTCGCCCAGGGCGCGGTTCTCGGCCACGTCCTTGAGCAGGCGCCGCATGATCTTGCCCGACCGGGTCATCGGCAACGTGTCCGCGAAGACGATGTTGGCGGGCTTGGCGATCGGGCCGATCACCTTGCCGACGTGCTCGCGCAACTCGGTGAGCTTCTCGGGCGAGGCCTCGGCGCTCCCCTTCAAGGTCACGTACGCCACGATCGCCTGACCGGTCGTCGGGTCGGAGCGGCTGACGACCGCCGCCTGGGCGACGTCGGGGTGGTCGACCAGGGCGCTCTCGACCTCGATCGTCGAGAGCCGGTGGCCCGAGACGTTCATGACGTCGTCGATGCGGCCCATCAGCCAGAAGTCACCGTCCTCGTCGACCCGGGCGCCGTCACCGGCGAGGTAGACGTCGGAGAACCTGCTCCAGTAGGTCTCCTTGAACCGGGCGTCGTCGTTGTAGAGACCGCGGAACATCGCCGGCCACGGCTCCTTGATGACCATGTAGCCCGCGCCACTGCCCGGCGGGATCTCCTTGCCCTCCTCGTCGTAGACCGCGGCCTTGACGCCGGGGAACGGCTTCGTCGCCGAGCCGGGCTTGAGGGTGACCAGGCCCGGGGTCGGGGTCACCAGGATCATGCCGGTCTCGGTCTGCCACCAGGTGTCGACGACCGGCGTCTTCCCGCCACCGATGTTGTCGCGGTACCAGACCCACGCCTCCGGGTTGATCGGCTCACCCACGGAGCCGAGCACCTTCAGCGAGGTCAGGTCGTGCCGCTCGGCGTACTCGGTGCCCCACTTCATGTGGGTGCGGATCGTCGTCGGGGCGGTGTAGAGCACGGAGACCTTGTAGCGCTCGACGATCTCCCACCAACGGTCCTTGTCGGGGAAGTCCGGCAGACCCTCGTACATCACGCTCGTGGTGCCGTTGCACAGCGGTCCGAAGACGATGTAGCTGTGTCCGGTGATCCAGCCGATGTCAGCGGCGCACCAGTAGACGGTGTCCGGCTTGATGTCGAAGACGTAGTGGTGCGTCGTGGACACACCCGTGAGGTAGCCGGCCGTGGTGTGCACGATGCCCTTGGGCTTGCCGGTCGTGCCGGAGGAGTACATGAGGAAGAACATGTCCTCGGAGTCCATCGGCTCGCACGGGCACGAGGCGGCGTCATCGGACTGGCTGTCGACGACGTCGTGCCACCACTGGTCGCGGCCCTCCTTCATGTCCACGTCGTTGCCGGTGCGCTTGACCACCACCGAGCCCTTGATCGTCGGAGCGGCGTCCATGGCCTCGTCGGCGATCGGCTTGAGCGCGCCGACCGAGCCGCGGCGGTTGGCGCCGTCCTGGGTGATCAGGAACTCGCACTCCATGTCGTTCATGCGACCGCTGAGGGAGTCGGCGCTGAAGCCACCGAAGACGAAGGTGAACGGCGCACCGAGGCGGGCCAGCGCGAGCAGCGTGACCGGAGCCTCGGGGATCATGCCCATGTAGACGCAGACCTTGGTGCCCTTGCCGATGCCCAGCTGCTTGAAGCCGTTGGCGGCCTTGACGACGCGCTTCTGGAGGTCGGCGTAGGTGATCTCCAGGCGCTCGTCGACCGGCTCGCCCTCCCAGTAGTACGCGACCTTGTCGCCGTTGCCCGCCTCGACGTGGCGGTCGACGCAGTTGTACGCCACGTTGAGCTGGCCACCGAGGTACCACTTGGCGTAGGGGCGGTCCCACTCCTTCAGCGTGTCGAACTCCTTGAACCAGCTGATCCGCTCGCGGCCCTCCCGCTCCCAGAACGCGTCGGGGTCCTGCTCGTAGAAGTCGGCCGGGGTGTTCGCCTGGGCGGTGAACGCCGGGTCGGGTGGGTAGCGACGCTCCTCGGCCATCAACGCGTCGATGTTCTGGGTGGCCTCCGCCATGGTGCTCGTCTCCTTAGATGTGCTGCTTCGTCGGCTGCGGGTGCTGCGGGTGCTGCGAGATCGTGCTGGATGGTGCTTGATGGGGCTCGGGTCGGTGCGCTGACCGGCTGATCCCACTCCAGCACCGCGGCCCCTCGAGGACAAGGGGCCGGGTGCCGGAGTGGAACCGGGCTCGGTCGGCTCAGCGGGGCATCACCGGCAGGACGTCCCTGCCGAAGGTGGCCTTCGTGACTCCCGCGAAGGAGGTGTACCAGGCTGCGAGTGCGGTCAGGAGGCCGAAGTAGCCGCCGGTCTTGGTGATCCCGCTCGAGGTCGCGAACTCACCCCAGGCGAGCAGGAAGTAGGTGATCGTCAACAGCACGAACACCGCGAGGACGGCACCGTTCACACGCGTGGCGGCGACGGTCATGTAGAGCGTGAAGATGCCCCACGCGAGCAGGTAGAGGCCGACGCCCTTGTTGACGTCGGAGCCGGCTCCGCTGAGGTCGGTGTGGCCGGTCAGCCACCAGAACGACACCCAGAAGGCGCCGTACGAGCTGAACGCGAGTGCGCCGAAGGTGTTCCCCTTGGCGAACTCCCACATGCCGGCGCCGAACTGGGCGATGCCGCCGTAGGCGAACGCGAGGCCGAACACGACGGGCTCGACCCCGGCGGGTACCCAGCCCGCGTTGACGGCGCTGAGGACGAAGGTGGTCAGGGCGAAGGCGGCCAGTCCGAGGGGGCCGGGATCCGCGAGATGGCTGCCGGGCGACGCCGGGGCAGGAGCGGTTTGCGACATGCTTTCTCCTCCAGAAGGGGATGGTCGGTCCCGACCGTAGAAGTGACCGCGGTCACGCCGACAGGGGTTACCGACGGGTCAGCGACCAGCGCGGGTGAGGCGTCGATGTGTGCGCGATCACACCGCGACGAACGGTCGATTCAGAGCGACGAACGGTGCTCGGGGTGATAGCTGCCGCGGTCGAGCTCGATCTCCTCGGGGGTGTGCAGCCGCACCATCGTGCGGGCGACGTGGGGTGGTCGGCGATCCGCGGTCGCGCGGGAGACGAGGATCATCGTGACGAAGGCGAGCGGGGCGGTGACCAGGGCGGGTTGGTTGACGATCGCACCCCACCAACCGGTCGGGGTGCCGCCGAGCATCACGATGAGCACCGCGGCACCCGACGTGATCCCCCCGACGGCCATGCCGGTGATGGCGCCGATCGTGGTGAGCCCCCGCCACCAGATCCCGAGCACGAGCAGTGGGCACAGGGTGGAGGCCGCGACCGCGAACGCCAACTCGACCGCGTGGGCCACCGCGAGGCCGGTGGCGGCGACGGCCAGCACGTAGGTCACCGCGGTCGCCACCGCGGCGGAGGTACGGAACGCGGTGACCGGTCGCAGCTTGGGTCCGGCGAGATCCTGGGCGATCACGCCGCCGACCGAGATCACCAGGCCCGAGGTCGTCGAGAGGAATGCCGCGAACGCGCCGGCGCCGAGCAGCGCGGTGAGCAGGTCGCCACCGGCGCCGCCGAGGACATGGCCGGGGAGTTCGAGGACGACCGAGTCGGTGTGCCCCGACGTGATCAGGCCGGGCAGGTAGCGCCGACCGAGGACGCCGTACAGGGTGGGCAGCAGGTAGAAGAGTCCCAGCAGGGCGAGCACCGTGACGGTCGTCTGCCTCGTCGCGCGGCCGTCACGGTTGGTGTAGAAGCGCACCACCACGTGGGGGAGACCCATGGCGCCGAGGAAGGTCGCGAGGATCAGCGAGTAGGTCGAGTAGACCGAGTGCGCGCCCTGCATCGGCTGTACCCATGCGTACGGCGTCGGGCCGGCGTGCCAGCCGTCACCGTGCCAGTGCTGGAGCAGGAAGACCAGTGGCAGGAAGA
>DASVMH010000234.1:0-2730 GCA_036384455.1 Marmoricola sp.
GCCGGAGCGGTCGTGCACTGGTCCATCATCGTGGACAAGGTCGTGATCCCGATGGTGCTCTCGCCACTGGTCGGATTCGGCTTGGCCTTCTTGGTGATGCTCGGGCTGATGTGGCTGCTGCGCCGGCGCAACCCGCACCGCGTGCAGCGTGGATTCCGGCTCGCGCAGACCGTCTCGGCGTCCGCGCTCGCCCTGGGCCACGGCCTGCAGGACGCCCAGAAGACGATGGGCGTGATCTTCCTGGCGCTGGTCACCAGTGGGCACGCCCATGACAGCGACCGGCTCCCGCTGTGGGTGGTGATCGGGGCGGCCTCCGCGATCTCCTTGGGCACCTACTCCGGAGGCTTCCGGATCATGCGGACGCTCGGTCGGCGGATCATCCACCTCGACCCGGCTCGTGGCTTCACGGCCGAGATGGTCGGGGCGAGCGTGCTCTACACCGTGGCGTACTTCTTCAAGGCGCCGATCTCGACGACCCACGTGATCACATCGGCGATCATGGGCGCCGGCGCCACCAAACGGGTCTCCGCGGTCCGCTGGGCGATCGCGGGCAACATCGTCACGGCGTGGGTGCTCACCTTCCCGGCGGCCGGCGCCGCCTCCGCCATCGTCTTCGTCATCCTCCGCTACGTCTTCCAGCTGCCCTGATGGGCTGTGGCCGACACTCGCGAGGGCAGAAGTCAGTTTCCGCCTTCGGTTCAAGCGTGGCGTGAGAGTGGTCCCAGGACTTCTGCCCTCGTGGCTGCCAGTTCCACCAGCTTGACGAGCTGAAGACGGATGTCATCCTGACGGCTCATCACGTCTTCCCACGCGAACCGCACCACCAGCCAACCTGCCACCACCATCGCGGTGTAGCGGCGGCAGTCGTGGAGCAGTTGACGTCGGTTGTTGTTGTGCCACTCATGGGAATCGGCCTCGAGGATGATCCCGAGGTCGACATCGACCAGATCGGGCCGGACGTACGTGCCGCCGACCGTGAGCGGGACCTGGGGCTGGGGCGTGAGGCCGGGAACATCGAGGGCGATGGCACGCAGGCACGATTCGAACGGATTCGCGGCGCGACCATCGGCCAGAGCGGCAATGCGGCGCGCCTGTCCTGCCCCGGCGCCGCGCAACCCGTGTGCGATCGCACGCAGGTTTGAGGGAGCGAGACCGTCGCGGAGCGCGGAGTCGGCGACGCACAGTGCTTCGTCCGGAGGGAGCGACCGCAGGCAGTCCGCGAGGGTGCGTTCCCGGCTGGTCACCCTGTCGGTGACATCGTCGGGGCCGAGGTCGGCCCAATGGGGCAGGCACAAACGGCGCGTTTCTGGGGTGACCACGCGGCGGCGAGGAAACGTGATGTGGGGTTCCGGTGAGGGCTGCTTGATCCCCCAGCCCCACAGGAGCGCCGCACTGGTGTGGGACACGACGCCGTTGAGCGCATGGGAGAGCCGGCGCGATACGTCGACCTGGGGGAGTGCGTACCGACCGCGGGCTCCGCGCACAATGGCGTCGGCATCAGTCGCGGCGGCGATCTCGGAACGGGAGCAGAGCGCGTTGAGCTCCCCGAAGGACGCGAGTCCCCCGAGGCGGTGCAGCGCTTCCGCCGGTTCCACCAGCCCAGCCTCCCTGCTGTGAAGGCCCCGTCCGGGGTTGTCCACAGGGGAATTCGTGTCAGCCGGGAAGGTGGCGCTCGAGGGCGCGGATGCGACCGGAGCGGTGGTGACAGACGATGAGTTCGCCGGGGGCGAGCGGGTCGGTGTCGATGCCGAGGTGGGAGAGGACGAGGGGAAGGACGGGGCGGTGGGTACACACCGCAGTCGACGAGGCGGTGGCGAGCAGCCGGTCCAGGACAGCGGCGATCTGCGGCGGGTCGACCCCCTCCTCACTGAGCCCGGACTCGGTCCCGACGGTCGCGTTGTGACCGCGCGCGAAGGGGGAGATCGTGTCGACGCAGCGCAGGCTCGGAGAGGTGAGCACGGCGCGGACGCGGTACGCCGCCAGCACCGGGGCGATCCCCGCCGCCTGGGCTCGCCCCGTCGGCGTCAGCGGGCGCTCCGGGTCCGGACCGTCCCACTTCTTGCGGGGGACGGCAGTCGCATGGCGTACGACGACCAGCGCGCGGGTGCGCTTCGGATGCTGACCGAACTCCTCGAGGAGCTCGACATCGTCGAGGTAGCTCAGCATCCGTCGTGCCTCGTCGAGATCGACCCAGCGCACGTCGTCGATCTCGGAGTTGACGCGATACCCGGACACGTCGTCGTCCCCGCGGGCGCGGGCGACCCAGTAGTGCACGACCTTGGGCCGCCCGCTGGCCACGAGGTACGCCTGGGTGGGCAATGGCATCCCGAGCACGATCCGCAGCCCGGTCTCCTCCTCGACCTCGCGGACAGCAGTCGTCGTCACATGTTCGCCCGGCTCGGCCTTGCCCTTGGGGAACGACCAGTCGTCGTACTTCGGCCGGTGCACCAGCAGCACCTCACGGCCACCGCGGCGGGTGACCACCGCGCCGGCGGCGACGACCTCGCTTCGTGGCATGGCAGTAGTCTCACACCCGCTGGTCCCGACAGGCTCGACCCCAACCACCGGCTCTTCGCGGAGGCACCGTGCGCAACAGGCTCTTGATCGGTGGGCTGGTCGTGGTGCTCGTCGCCGCCCTGGTCTGGATCGGCGTCGGCTGGTGGCAGCGCAGCCACCGGACCGATCTGGAGCAGGCGCTCCGCGTCGTCCCTGCCGCCACCCAGCGGTTGT
>DASVMH010000235.1:0-6157 GCA_036384455.1 Marmoricola sp.
CGACTGCGGCGGAGACGAAGGTCAGCAGACCGCTGAAGAGCGGGCGGCCCTCGACCTGGCGGCGCCACTTCTCATAGCTCTCCTTGCGCTTGGGATCGTTGAGGCGCTTGTTGAGCCACTCGATGTTCAGCGCGCCCCGCGAGGCGTAGTACCAGGCGAGCTTTCCGATGTTCTGCCCCAGCGACCCGACGATCGACATGACGAGCGCGCTCGTCGTCGAGTGGTGCGACGCCTTGGCGTACGCCAGCACGATGTAGGCCTCCATGTTGAAGACCGGGATCACCGCCGACAACGCGCCGAATCCGAGGGTGAGCAGGAGCAGCTTCATGAGCGCGCCCTCGGCACCGGCGCTCGGTTCACCGGATGTGACCCTCACCCGTGACGACGTACTTGGTCGTCGTCATCTCGGGCAGGCCCATCGGGCCGCGCGCGTGCAGCTTCTGTGTCGAGATGCCGATCTCCGCGCCGAACCCGAATTCACCACCGTCGGTGAAACGCGTGCTCGCGTTGACCACCACGGCCGCCGAGTCGACCTCAGCGACGAACCTTCGCGCGGCCTGCTGCGACCCGGTCACGATCGCGTCGGTGTGACCGGAGGAGTAGCGGCGGATGTGCGCGATCGCGGCATCGATGTCGGGTACGACGGCCGCCGACATGTCGAGGGAGAGGTATTCGCGCCCGTAGTCGTCGTCGGTGGCAGCGGCCACCCCGTCGACCCGCGCGAACGTCTCGTCCCCGTGCACGCTCACGCCTGCATCCTGCAGCGCGGCCACGACCCGTGGGACGAACTCGTCCGCGATGTCCGCGTGGACGAGCAACGCCTCGGCGGCGTTGCACACCGAGGGACGGTGGGTCTTCGCGTTGAGCACGAGCCGCAGCGCCATGTCGAGATCGGCGTCCGCGTCGACGTACACGTGACAGTTGCCGACGCCGGTCTCGATCACCGGCACCGTCGAGTCCTCGACGACCGACCTGATCAGTCCTGCACCCCCGCGCGGGATCAGGACGTCGACCAGCCCACGCGCCCGCATCAGTTCCTTGGCCGAGTCGCGGCCGTCTCCGGGGACGAGCTGGACGGCATCGCCCGGAAGACCGGCTGTCTCGAGGCCGGTGCGCAGCGCCCCGACGATCGCGGCGTTGGACCGGGCAGCGCTCGACGACCCGCGCAGCAGGACGGCGTTGCCCGCCTTGAGACAGATCCCGGCCGCATCCGCGGTGACGTTGGGGCGCGCCTCGTAGATGATGCCGACCACCCCGAACGGCACCCGCACCTGGCGTAACTCGAGGCCGTTGGCCAAGGTGCTCCCGCGGACGACCTCACCGACCGGATCAGGAAGGTCGGCGACGTCGCGAAGGCCGGTCGCCATGCCCTCGAGGCGCACCTGATCCAGGCGGAGCCGATCGAGCAGATGGTCGGGCGTACCGGCGTCCTTCGCGGCACTCACATCGGCGTCGTTCGCCGCAAGGATCCCGACCGCACTCTCGAGCAACGAGGACGCCATCGCCCGCAGCGCGACATCCTTCTCCGACCGGGTCGCCTGCGCGAGGATGACGGCCGCCGTACGCGCGCGCACGCACACCTCGGCGAACTCGGGGGCGGGCATGACCGCAGGCTACCCGCGCGGCGCGTCCTACAGCGGCACCAGGGTCGGTCCGAGCGCCGAGGTGTCGGGACGGCCGCCCTCGCGCAACGAGCGCTCGACGACCTCGAGGCCGACGACCTCCCATTGCGGGAGCTGCGCGCTCCCGCGGTGTTCGGACCACAACCGCAGTGCGAGTGAGGCGACGTCGATCATCGATTCGCCCTCGTCCCAGAACTGCAACTCGGCTCGGTCGGCACCGAACCGCAGTGAGCTCAGGAACGGTCGTTCGTCAGCCAGCCGCAGGAGGGCGGCACGCACCAGGGTGGGTTCCATCGGCTCCCCCGACACGGTCAGCGTGACGTGCCAATGGCGCGAAGCAACTACCACAACGCGCCTCTCTGTTCAGGCGGCCCATCAGGCCGGACGCCTCATTGTGGGGGATCCGGAGGCGACACGCTGCCGAAACGCGCCGATTGGTCAGCGCAGCACCAGGTCGTCGCGATGGATGACCTCGCGCTCGTACTCACGGCCCAACTCGTTCGCGAGGGCGCGCGTCGAGCGACCGAGCAGGCCGGGAAGCTCGGTCGCGTCATAGTTCACGAGACCGCGCGCGACGACCGTGCCCTCCGGGTCGACGAGGTCGACCGGATCCCCGGCCACGAACGTGCCTGCGACTGCGACGATGCCGGCGGGCAGCAACGACGCCCGCCGCTGGACCACGGCTCGCACGGCGCCCGGATCGAGGGTGAGCCGGCCCTTCGGCTCGGTGGCGTGGGCCAGCCACAACAACCGCGTGGGGCGTCGCTTCCCGGTCGCATGGAAAAGGGTGCCGATCGGCTGCCCGGCAAGGGCTTCTGCGGCGTGCGCGGTGTCGGTCAACACGACGGCGATGCCCGCACCGGTGGCGATCCTGGCGGCGTCGAGCTTGGTGTGCATGCCACCGGTGCCGATCGCGGAGCCGACGCTGCCGATCTTCACACCCTCGAGGTCCTCCGGACCGCGGACGTCGGGGATGAGCGTGCTCCCAGGGCGAGTGGGCGGGCCGTCGTACAGGCCGTCGACGTCGGAGAGCAGCACGAGCAGGTCCGCATGGACCAGGTGCGCCACGAGCGCGGCGAGGCGGTCGTTGTCGCCGAACCTGATCTCCGAGGTCGCGACGGTGTCGTTCTCGTTGACGATCGGGACGACGCCCAATTCGAGGAGCTTGGCGAACGTACGGTGGGCGTTGCGGTAGTGCGAGCGCCGGGTGACGTCGTCGACGGTGAGCAGCACCTGACCGGTGATCAGGTCGTGGCGCGCGAAGTTGGCGGTGTACGCGCGCACCAGCAGCCCCTGCCCGACGGACGCCGCCGCCTGTTGCCTGGCGAGGTCACGGGGACGCTTCTTCATCGAGAGCGGTGCGAGTCCCGCCGCGATGGCACCTGAGGAGACCAACACCAGCTCGGCACCGCGGGCGCACACTCCCGCGAGGGTGTCGACAAGCGCACTGATCCGGTCCGGGTCGATGCCGCCCTCGGTGGTGGTCAGCGAGGACGAGCCGACCTTGACGACGATCCGCTGCGCGACGGCAACCTCCGCGCGGGTCACTGCCCGTCCTCGTCGTCGCCGACCCAGTCCGGTTCGCGGTGGCCCGCGGACTCGTCGGTGTCGAGGCGCCGGGCCACGTCAGCACGCGTCTCGGTCTCGCCGCGCTCGGGCATCGCCTCGTCGATCGCGCGCCTGCGTTGCGCCGCAGGCCGATGCTCGTCGAAACGGGCGTCCTCACCGCGACGGCTGAGGTTCTCCGCGCCCGCGTCGACGCCGGGGCGGAAGTCGAAGACGACGGCGTCGTCGGGGTCGCCGATCAGCACCGAGTCGCCCTCCTGCGCACCGAGCTCGAGGAGCTTGTCCTCGACACCGAGTCGGTTGAGCCGGTCCGCGAGGAAGCCGACGGCCTCGTCGTTGCTGAAGTCTGTCTGGCGCACCCAGCGCTCCGGTTTCTCGCCGCGGACGCGCCAGCCGGCGCCGCCCCCGTCGACATGCACAGCGCGGATCGTGAACTCCTCGGCGCGCGCCTGAGACGTGGGACGCAGCACGATCCGGGTGCCACCGCTCTGCTTCGGCTCCGTCGCCCGGCGCTCGGCGACCACGCGCGCCATGGCGTACGTCAGGTCCTGCAGTCCCTCCCGCGACGCCGCGCTGACCGGGACGACATGCCAGCCGCGCTCACGGATCTCGTCGATGACCAGGTCGACGAGATCACGTCCGTCGGGGACGTCGATCTTGTTCAGCGCGACCAGCCGGGGCCGGTCATCGAGCCCGCCGTAGCGCTGGAGCTCGGCCTCGATGACGTCGAGGTCGTCGACGGGGGTACGCCCGGGCTCCATCGTCGCCATGTCGACGACGTGGACGAGCGCCGCACAACGCTCGATGTGCCGAAGGAAGTCATGACCGAGACCGCGGCCCTCGCTCGCGCCCTCGATGAGACCCGGCACATCGGCGACGGTGAAGACGGTGTCGCCCGCGCGTACGACTCCGAGGTTGGGCACGAGCGTGGTGAACGGGTAGTCGGCGATCTTGGGCCGTGCCCGCGAGATCGCTGCGATCAGGCTGGACTTGCCCGCGCTCGGGTACCCGACGAGCCCGACGTCGGCGACGACCTTGAGCTCGAGGCCGATCATCCGGTCCTCGCCGGGTTCGCCGAGCAGGGCGAAGCCGGGCGCCTTCCGCTTCGACGAGGCCAACGCGGCGTTGCCGAGACCACCGCGCCCACCGGCGGCGATCACGAGTTCGGTGCCGGCACCGACCATGTCGGCGAGCACCTCCCCGCCCTCGTCGGTCACGACGGTGCCGTCCGGGACCGGGAGAACGAGGTCCTCGCCGTGGCTGCCGTTGCGGTGGCTGCCCGCGCCGTGTCCGCCGTGCTCACCGGCGCGCTTGCCGCCGAGGTAGTAGTCGATCAGCGTCGTGACGTCGGGGTCGACGCGCAGGATCACCGAGCCGCCGGGGCCGCCGTTGCCGCCGTCGGGGCCGCCGAGCGGCTTGAACTTCTCCCGGTGCACCGAGGCGACGCCGTTGCCGCCGCGACCGCCCACGACCTGCAGGCGCACCCGATCCACGAAGGTCGGCACTGCCATCGGATGCTCCTCTCTGGACGTCGTGGTTGCGGGATGCGAAAGGGCGTCCCTGGTCGATCAGGGACGCCCCACGCTGGGTCTTGCTCGGTCTGCGGTGGAGAGCGTCACTCCCCCGCCGGGACCACGTTCACGACGCGGCGACCGCGCCGACGGCCGAACTCCACGTTGCCCGCGACGAGCGCGAACAAGGTGTCGTCACCGCCGCGGCCCACGCCGGTGCCGGGGTGGAAGTGGGTGCCGCGCTGACGGACGATGATCTCGCCGGCGCTGACCAGCTGGCCGCCGAAGCGCTTGACGCCGAGGCGCTGGGCGTTGGAATCGCGGCCGTTCCTCGTGGACGCCGCGCCCTTCTTGTGTGCCATTTCGATAGTCCTTCTGAAATCCGGTGCTCGAGCGTGTCGAGATCAGAGCTTGATGTCGGTGACCTTGACCTGGGTGTACTTCTGCCGGTGACCCTGGCGCTTCTTGTACCCGGTCTTGTTCTTGTACTTCTGGATCACGATCTTCGGGCCCTTCGTGGCGCCGAGGACCTCGGCGGTCACGCCCGCCTTGTCGAGACCCGACGATGTGACCTTGTCGCCGTCGACGACCATCACCACGGGCAGGGTCACGGACTCGCCGACCGCCGTCTCGACCTTGTCGATCTCGATGACGTCACCGACAGCGACCTTCTGCTGCTTGCTGCCACTGCGCACGATCGCGTACACCGCGACTCACTCTCCTCGCTGGATGAAAACTCAAGGCCTCCACGTCCGCGGCGGTGTCGAGCCCGGCCGACGTTGGCCGAATCGGGTGCCGCTGAGCGTGAAAGAGGGCGCGCGTGAACACGCACGCCGAGGGTCAACTGTACGGGGCCGCCCGTACGCCGGTCAAAACGGCCCGCATGCAACCCTGCGGCACCGGTTCGCGTCCATCGTACGTACGCACCCGCCGGGTGCCTCGGGAAGGGAACCCACGATGCTCAACCGGATCCTCAGCACTCTCGCCACGGCGACCGTCGTCGCGAGCGTGGCCCTGATCGGCCCGGCCGGCGCGGCGGGCGCCCCCGGCGCGAAGACCGTGCCGCACTGCACGAACGCCGATTTCAAGGTGAGCTTCCACCACAAGCCCGGCGGCGAGGCGATGAATCAGCGCTGGGGCTGGTTGGTGATCCACAATCGCAGCCACCACACGTGCGTCACCGGCGGATTCGGCGGCGTTTCGTACGTCGGCGGCGGGAACGGAACCCGGATCGGCGCCGCTGCGAAACGCACGGGCACGGCCCACAGCCACGTTCTCGAGCCCGGACAGCGGCTGCGCTCGCTGGTCCACGAAGTGAATGCCGGCCTCTATGACAAGTCCACGTGCCACCCGCGCCACGTCGACGGCTTTCGCGTGTACGTCCCCAACGCGACCCGATCGCAGTACGTGCCGCACCCCACCACCGGCTGCGCATCGACGAAGCTCCACCTCATCGAC
>DASVMH010000236.1:0-7540 GCA_036384455.1 Marmoricola sp.
TTCCGCCGTGGCGACCGCACAGTTCAACGTGTCGAGCACGCAGGTGCACCTGTGCGGCGCCACGACCGATCACACCGGCCTGCCCGACAGCAACGGCGTCTGCACTACTGATGCCTCGACGAGCCCGACGCTGTCGACCGATGACAACGTCACCTTCGACTGGTCCGACTACCTCGCAACGTCCAAGGACGACGCTGAGCAGGGTGCCGCGGGTTCGGCGGCGACGAGCGCGCCCGGGACCGAGGCCCGCGTCTACCACGTGCAGGTCGGCACAGCGCCGTCCTTCAGCGCGAAGACCGTGATCGACGACGTCTACGTCGACCAGACCACGTTCACCTCGGTCGCGAACACCTATCCCGACGGCCCGATCTACTGGCGTGTGCAGGCGATCGACGGCACCAAGAACCCGCTGTCCTGGAGCGCGACGGCGTCCTTCACCAAGGTCTCGGTGCCGCCGCGGCTGGCGACACCCGCCGACGGGGCCAAGGTCGTGGAGACCCCGCCCCTCACGTGGGCACCCACGGACAACACCCTGTCCTACAACGTGGAGGTCTACCGCGCGACCGGCGCCACAGTGTTCAACGCCAGCGATCAGGTGCTCTCGGCCAACACCGTCCGGACGTCGTGGACATTCACGAAGCCGCTGCCACCGGGCACGTACGTGTGGCGTCTCCAACGCGTCGACGCGCAGAAGCGGACCAGCCCATGGAGCGCGGTCACCCCGGCCGACGCGCCGAGTTTCACGGTGACCCCGAGTGCATTCGACGTCTCTGCGCCGAGCGACTCGGCCAACCTCCGCCCCACGAACTACACGTTCTCGTGGCCTGCCAATCCCGATGCGGCCACCTACCGCTTCGAACGCCGTCAGCCCAATGTGAACTCCGTGGCGGAGACGCAGACCACCCCAGCGCTGTCCTGGGCACCGGTCACCTTCCCGCCGAACGGGACCACCTGGCAGTGGCGGGTGGTGCCGGTCGACAACGCGGGCAACGACCTCGCGGCCTCGCCCTGGCGTACGTTCTCGTTCGTCTCGGGACCGACCGCCAGTGGCGTGACCGTCGAGGGGGCCCCCCAGGTGGGCGGCTCGCTCAAGGCCGATCCCCCCGCGTGGAGCGGGGTGAGTGGCACCGTCGACACGACGTTCCAGTGGTACTACTCCAGCGTCTCGGCATCGAACATGATCGCGGGGGCCGACGGGGCCATCTATCACCCCGTTGCCTCCGACAAGGGCAAGCGGGTCCTCGTCGTCGCGACCGGCACCTCCCCCGGCTATTCACCCGGAACGGCGGAGAGCACGCTCTTCACCATCGGCAAGGGCGCACCGCCCCAGCTCGCAACGCCGATCGTGCTGTGGGGCTCCGGCAAGGTCGGGACGGTCCTGACCGGCTACGCGAGCTGGGCGAGCACCGGCGTGACCACGACGTACCAGTGGCTCCGTGACGGCCGCACGATCCCAGGGGCAACCGGCGGCTCCTACACCGTCACCACAGCGGACTTCGGCCACACGCTGACCCTTCAGGCCACCGGCACCCCGAGCGATCCGGCGTACGACACCGCGGTGGTGACCAGCAACGCCGTGGTGGCGCTCGCGGGCAGCAACCTGATCACCCTCATCCGCCCGAGCATCTCGGGGAGCGTCAAGCTCGGAGCCACGGTCTTCGCCAACCACGGCACCTGGACCAACAGCCCAACGAAGTACACCTACCAGTGGTACCGCAACGGCGCGGCCATCGGCGGAGCCGACACGATGAGCTATCGCATCGCGAGCAAGGACGTCGGCCACAAGTTGACGGTGCGCGTCACGGCGATGCGAAGCGGCTACGGCGACGGGCACGCCACCACCGCGGCGGCAACACCGCCGAAGGTGACCACGACCGTGCTGGCGCGGATGTCCCCCTCGTTGGTCAAGGTGCACCACCGCGCGAAGGTGGTCGCGACGATCTTCTCGACCGGGCTGAGCGGTCCGACCGGCACCGTGCAGGTCTTCGTCGGTGGCCGCAAACGGGCGTCCAAGGTCCTTCGGGCCGGCGCTCTCGGCAAGATCACCATCACGTTGCCGAAGCTCGGCAAGGGCAAGCACAAGGTGCAGGTCCGCTACCTCGGCAGCAGCATCACGAAGGCGTCCAGGTCGAAGAACGCGACCCTGACCGTCTACTAGTGCGTCACTGCGCGCTGGCGGCGACCCATGCGTCGAGCTTCGCCCCGGCGGCACCGGAGTCGATCGCGGCAGCAGCCCGCTCGATGCCCTGGGCCAAACGTTCGGTGACGTCGCCCGCATCGGCCGCATGCACGGCCAGCGCGGCGCCGGCGTTGAGCACGACGGCGTCGCGTACGGGTCCCGTCTCGCCGGCCAGCAACCGACGGACGACGTCGGCGTTGTAGGCGGCGTCCTGTCCACGCAGGCCCTCGGCGGTGCCGCGGGCGATGCCGAGGTCGGTGGGATCGACGACGTGCTCGCGGACCTCTCCCCCGCTGACCGCCCAGACCCTCGACGTCGTCGTGGTGGTGAGCTCATCGAGGCCGTCGTCGCCACGGAACACCCACGCGTCGGCGCCACGTCGCGCGAACACCCCCGCCATGATCGGGGCGAGCCGCGCATCGGCACACCCGATCGCGCTGGCCGCGGGCCGGGCGGGGTTGGTCAGCGGGCCGAGGATGTTGAACGTGGTGGCGACGCCGAGTTCGCCACGGGCCGCAGCCGCGTGCCGCATCGCCGGATGGAAGGCGGCGGAGAAGCAGAACGTGACGCCGACCTCGTCCGCGATCTCGGCGACCCGCTGCGGCGCGAGGTCGAGACGGACCCCCAACGCCTCGAGCACGTCCGCAGAGCCCGACTTCGACGACGCCGACCGGTTGCCGTGCTTGACGACCGTGGGACCGGCACCGGCGGCCACGATGGCCGCCATCGTGGAGATGTTGACCGAGAACGACCGATCCCCGCCCGTACCGACCACATCGAGGAGTCGCCCGGGCACCGAGATCGGGTTCGCCTTCGCGAGCATGGCGTCGGCGAGGCCGGAGACCTCCTCGATGGTCTCGCCCTTCGACCGCAGCGCGACCGCGAAGCCCGCGATCTGCACCGCCGTCGCGTTGCCGGCGAGGATCTCGCCCATCGCCCACGCCGTCTGCTCGGCGTCGAGGTCGGTGCCGCCGATCAGGCCGGTGAGCAGGTCCGGCCAGGTATAGGTCGTCACGGTCTCAGTTGCCGGCGGTGACGCGATCGATCGATCCCCTGCGCAGCAGCTTCAGCACCGCGTCGGCGAGGACGATCGGGTCGATCGGATGCGCGACGGCCGCGTCGGCGCGCGACCAGGTCGCGAGCCAGTTGTCCTGCACCCGGCCGGTGAGCACCAGGATCGGCGGGCACTGGTAGATCTCGTCCTTGAGCTGACGGGCGATGCCCATGCCGCCGGCCGGGGCCGCCTCACCGTCGAGGATCACCAGGTCGAAGCCCCCGGCGTCCATCTGTTGGATCACCACGGGCTCCGTGGCGACCTCGACATAGGTCAGCTCCGGCAGATCGGGATGGACACGGCGGCCAAGGGCCAGCAGGACCTGCTGGCGCACGTCGACATCGTCGCTGTAGACCAGCACCCGCAGTGCGTCACGGCCGTTGTTCGCAGTCACGGAGGCGATGCTACCCGGCGGCGATCCGGCCCGTTTCGGGGCAGGTGAGTGGCCGGTGTGAAGTAGATGACGCGACATCTCTGACCAAAGTGAGGGGGTCGGGGTGCCGAACCGGCGGCTTACCGCCATAATGACGACCGTGGCGACTGCATCAACGATTCCTGCGTCCCGTCTGCACGGGCACCACGACCGGCCGAGCATGGTCAGCGTCGGAACCATCATCTGGCTCTCCAGCGAGTTGATGTTCTTCGCGGCCCTGTTCGCGAGCTACTTCACGATCCGCGCCGTGAGTCACGAGCTGTGGGCGCAGAGCACCGCGCACCTCAACGTCCCCTTCGCGGCGTGCAACACCACCATCCTGGTGCTGTCGTCGCTGACCTGCCAGCTCGGCGTGTTCGCCGCCGAGCGCGGCCAGGTGGGGCGCACGGGCGGCGCGTTCAACGTGAAGGGCTGGGGCCTGCGCGAGTGGTTCACCCTCACCTACATCATGGGCGCGATCTTCATCGCCGGTCAGGCGACCGAGTACGCCAGCCTGATCCACGAGGGGATCACGATCCCCGCCTCGTCGTACGGCACGATGTTCTACCTGACCACCGGCTTCCACGGTCTGCACGTGACCGGCGGTCTGATCGCCTTCCTCTTCGTGCTCGGCCGTACCTTCCTCGCCCGCAAGTTCACCCATGAGCAGGCTGTGACCGCGATCGTGGTGTCCTACTACTGGCACTTCGTCGACGTGGTCTGGATCGGCCTGTTCGCCACCATCTATCTGCTCAAGTGACCTCCTGCTCAGCCGTAAACCGATAAGGACGCTCCTGTGCGACTTCTCAGCGAGAAGATCTCCCGCAAACGGCGCAGCCGTTTCGCCGGCCCGTTGGTGTTGTTGATCGGCCTGTTGCTCACTGGTGGCCTCTACGCCGCCTTCGCGCCCGCCAACGCCGATCAGAGCGGGCCCTCGGCCTCCGACGTCGCCAAGGGCCGCGCGCTCTTCGAGGTCGGCTGCGCCTCGTGCCACGGCAAGAACGCCGAGGGCATCTTGACCAAGCGCGACAAGAACTACGGACCCTCGCTGATCGGCGTCGGCGCCGCAGCCGTCCACTTCCAGGTCAGCACCGGCCGGATGCCGATGGCGCAGCCCGGCTCGCAGGCGATCCGCAAGAAGCCGATCTACGACGACGACGAGATCCGCGAGCTGGGCGCATTCGTGCAGTCCCTCGGGCCCGGCCCCGCCGTACCCGCCGAGAGCGACTACGACATCTCCGACCTGAACGCCCAGGAGATCGCCAAGGGCGGCGAGTTCTTCCGGACGAACTGCACCGCCTGCCACAACTTCGCCGGCCACGGCGGCGCGATGCCCGAGGGCAAGTTCGCGCCCAAGATCTACGACGACACACCCCAGCAGATCTTCGAGGCCATGCTCACCGGCCCACAGCAGATGCCGGCGTTCTCCAACCAGGTCCTCACCCCGCAGGACAAGAAGGAGATCATCGGCTACGTCAAGACCCTCAACGAGTCCCCGCAGTACGGCGGCTTCGGCCTCGGTGGCCTCGGCCCCGTCGCTGAGGGTCTCTTCGCCTGGATCGTCGGCATCGGCGGCCTCGTGATCGTGGCGGTGTGGATCGGCGCGCACAGCGCCCGTTCGAAGAAGAAGAAGGCGGAGGCATGAGCGACGAGTCGCACGAGCTGGAGCCGGCCGCACCGGCCGAGCCCATTCCCGACCCCGGGCTTCCCCCGCACGAGCCGCGTCCGACCGACGTCGACCCGGCCGCGGAGCGTCGCGCCGAACGCCAGGTAGCCACCTTCTTCGGTCTCGCCTCCGTGCTCGCGGTGCTGTTCTGCGTCGCGTACTTCACGATGAACATCGGCGAGCACCCGTCGACGTTCCTGTCTCTCGGCGCATCGACGCTGTGGCTGGGGGTGACCCTCGGCCTCGCCCTGCTGTTCATCGGCATCGGCGCGATCCAGTGGGCCCGCAAGCTCATGGGCGACGAGGAGATCGTCGAATACCGCCACTCCGCGTCCTCCTCCGAGGAGGACCGCGAGGAGGCGATCGCCGCCTTCACCCAGGGCGTCGAGGAGTCCGGCATCGGCCGCCGTTCGCTGGTGCGCAACAGCCTGCTGGTCGCGATGGGCTCGCTGGGCCTGCCTGCGATCGTCGCCCTGCGCGACCTCGGCCCGCTGCCGGGTCACAAGCTCTACCACACCGTGTGGAAGAAGGGCATGCGCGTCGTCCAGGACGTCGGCTTCAACGCCATCAAGCCCTCCGACATGGTGGTCGGGCAGCTCGTCAACGCCGAGCCAGCGGTCTTCGACCCGAAGAACACCAACGCCGACGGCGAGCCGGAGTACGACGGCACCGCGCTCCTCGACGCGACGGCCAAGGCCGCAGTGATCCTCGTCCGGATGGACCCCGATGACATCAAGGCGCCCGCGGGCCGCGAGAACTGGGGTATCGACGGCATCCTCTGCTTCTCCAAGATCTGCACCCACGTCGGCTGCCCGATCTCGCTGTGGGAGCAGCAGACCCACCACCTGCTGTGTCCGTGCCACCAGTCGACATTCGACCTCGCCGACGGCGGCAAGGTCGTCTTCGGCCCGGCGGCCCGTCCACTCCCCCAGCTGCCGATCACGCTCGACAGCGAGGGTTACATCGTGGCGCAGAGCGACTTCCATGAACCTGTCGGTCCGAGCTTCTGGGAACGGGGCTGATATCCGTGAGTGACATCACCACCAACGGCACCGCACCCGCAGCCGCCAAGAAGCCCTCCAAGGTGGGTGGCGCGGCCACATGGGCCGACGAACGCCTCGGCATCGCCGCAATGGCCAAGAAGAACCTCCGCAAGGTCTTCCCCGACCACTGGTCCTTCATGCTCGGCGAGATCGCGCTGTGGAGTTTCGTCGTCCTGCTGCTGACCGGCGTCTTCTTGTCGCTGTGGTTCCAGCCGAGCATGGCCGAGACGCAGTACACCGGCTCGTACGCCCCGCTGCGCGGCATCACGATGTCCGAGGCGTACTCCTCGACGCTGCACATCTCCTTCGACGTACGCGCCGGCCTGTTGATGCGCCAGATGCACCACTGGGCCGCGATGCTCTTCATCGCAGCGATGCTCGTGCACATGATGCGCGTCTTCGTCACCGGCGCGTTCCGCAAGCCGCGCGAGGTCAACTGGCTCATCGGTGGCGTGCTGATCCTGCTCGGCATCATCGAGGGCTTCGCGGGCTACTCGCTCCCCGACGACCTGCTCTCCGGCACCGGTCTTCGCATCGCGGACGGTCTGGTCAAGGCCACACCGGTCGTCGGCTCGTACATGTCGTTCTTCATGTTCGGCGGCGAATTCCCCGGGCACGACATCATCCCGCGCCTCTACATCGTGCACGTGCTGCTCGTACCCGGCCTCCTGCTCGCCCTCATCGGCGCGCACATGCTGCTGCTCGTCTACCACAAGCACACGCAGTGGCCCGGTCCCGGCCGCACCGAGCAGAACGTCGTGGGCTACCCGATGCTGCCGGTCTACGCCGCGAAGGCGGGCGGCTTCTTCTTCATCGTGTTCGGCACCGTCGCCCTCATGGGTGCGCTGATGACGATCAACCCGGTGTGGAAGTTCGGCCCCTACACACCCAACCAGGTGACCGCAGGCTCACAGCCCGACTGGTACATGGGCATCGCCGAGGGCCTGCTACGCATCATGCCCGGCTGGGAGACCCATATCTGGGGCATCACGATCAGCTGGAACGTCTTCATCCCCGGCCAGATCATGCCCATCGCCCTGCTCAGCGTGATGCTCGCGTACCCCTTCATCGAGCAGTGGGTCACCGGCGACAAACGCGAGCACCATCTGCTCGAACGGCCTCGCAACGCCCCGACGCGGACGGCGTTCCTGGCGGCCATGGTGACGCTCTACGGCCTGCTGTGGGC
>DASVMH010000237.1:0-3435 GCA_036384455.1 Marmoricola sp.
TCGCCGGGCATTCCCGGGGACAGCGGCAGTGGCTACCTCGACTCCGCCGGCGAGGCAGTGGGCACGTTGTCGACCCTGCGGATGAGCTTCCCGATGGTCAATGCGATCGGGGATCTGCGCCACGAGTTGAGGTACGCCCGGGCGCACTCCGGCATCCGCGGCCTGCGACTCGAGCTCGGCACCGTGCACTTCGACCCGGACCGGGCACCCCACATCAACGCGGGTTGAGTGCCTGAGGGTGCGCCATGCCGCACCCTGCGGCACTCAACTGCTCAGGCGACGAGCAGGGACCGCTTCGACAGGCCCATCCAGAACCCGTCGATGATCTGATCGCCCGGGGTCTCCGCGTCGGTGGCGACGCCGAGGGTGACGAAGAGCGGCGTGTAGTGCTCAACGGTCGGGTGCGCGTACGGCATGCCCGGGGCCTTGTCGCGGAAGGACGCGAGCTCGTCGACATCGCCGCGGGCCAGCGCATCGCCGGCCCAGGCGTCGAAATCGGCCGACCAACCGGGCGCCTGTGCGTCGATGCTCCAATCGGTCAGGAAGGGCAGACCGTGGGTGAGGAATCCCGACCCGATGACCAGGACGCCCTCGTCACGCAGCTCCTGCAGCCGCCTGCCGAGCTGGATCAGCCGGCCGGGGTCCTGCGTGGGCAGCGACATCTGCACGACGGGGATGTCCGCGTCCGGGTACATAATCTTCAGCGGCACCCAGGCGCCGTGATCGAGGCCGCGGCTGGGGTGCTGATGCACCGGCTCGTCGTCGGGCATCATCGCCGCGATCCGAGCCGCGAGCGCGGTGTGGTCGGGGGTGGCGTACTGCATCCGGTAGTACTTCGGGTCGAAGCCGCCGAAGTCATAGACGAGCGGTACGCCCGAGGCGCTCAGCGTGACCGGCGCCGACTCCCAGTGGGCGCTGACGATCAGGATCGCCTTGGGGCGCGGCAGCTTGGCGGCCAGGTCGCGCAACTGCCCCGACCACAGCGGGTCGTCGAGCAGCGGGGGCGCGCCGTGGCCGATGTAGAGGGCGGGCATCCGGTCTGTCATGCCGCCATGATAGTTCAAGATTCAACTAAAACCAAGCAGGGTACGGCCCGCTTGTGGCGTCTCGGTAGCGTGAGGTCATGACCTCGCTGCCCACTGCACCCCTGACCGCCGCCGGACTGATCGGCGGCTTCGCCGTCGCCCGCAAGGCCGGCCGCCCCGTCGGTGGTGTGGTCCTCGGCGGCGCCGGGGTCGCCTCCGGACTCCTGTGGGCGCGCCGTGACGGGGTGCCCACCACCGCGCTGCTGTCGGGCATCTACCTCGGCGGCTTCGGCGGTTCGCACGCGTTGTCGAAGAAGATCGGCGCGTGGCCCGCGGTCCTCACCGTCGCCGCGGCCAGCGCCGGGGCGTCGTACGTCTTGTCCGACCGTCGGCACTGAGCCCGTAGGGTCCGCAAACGCGGTCAAGCACGCCGTGCTGTGATGCGGGCACAGTGGGGATGTGAACGCGGACGGCTACACCCGGATCCTCGACCTGGCCCAGGCCTGCCTCGAGGACCCCGCCCTCGACGCCGAGGAGCTGGCCGGACGTGCGTACCTGTCCCGGTTCCACTTCGACCGGCTGGTCAGCGCCACCTACGGTGAGCCGCCGGGCGCGCTGCGCCGCCGGCTGATGCTCGAGCGGGCGGCGTACCGGCTGCTGCGCACCGACGAGACCGTCCTCGACGTGGCGGTCGAGGCCGGCTACTCCTCGCACGAGGCGTTCACGCGCGCATTCGGTCGCGCGTACGGGATCACCCCGACCGGGCTCCGGTCGGGCCCTGAGCCGCTGACCTTCCGCGACCTCGAACTCCCCGCGTCGAGCGGGGTGCACTTCCAACCCCCGGGCGGCATCCGGCTGCCCTCGGACCACAAGGAGACCAGCATGGACGTCGTCCAGCAGCTCGTCGACCACCACGTCGACGGCATCACCACACTGATCGAGCGCGCCGGGAACATCGACGACGCCGACCTCGACCGCACCATCGAGATGTCCGTCGAGGGCATCGACGACGAGCCGTCGCTGCGCAGGCTGATCAACGCGATGGTCACGCAGGAGGAGCACTGGCTCTCCGCGCTGCGCGGCGGGAAATGGCCCGACGAGTCCAACCAGACCGTCGCGGGCCTCGCCGCCCGGCATCAGGCAGCCGGTCGTGATTACCGACAGTTCGTCGCGCGGGCCCTGTCGGAGGGCACTCTCGGCGACACCTTCATCGACACCACCTGCGAGCCGCCGGCGGCGCACACCCTCGGGGGGACGATCGCCCACGTGATCACCTTCGGGGCCGTACGCCGGGTGCTCGCCGCGGGGGCGCTGGAGTCACTCGGGGATGCCGATGTCATGGACCTGGCCGACCCGCGCCCGCGGATGGATGCCCGAGCGGGGTCCGCGGGCTGAGCCCCGGCGGGGGTCGTGGCGGGGTCGTGGCGGACTTCACCAACGAAACTGGTGTTGACCGCGCGAAGTTTTGCGTGGGGAACCGGGGTTTTGCACGGTCCCCTGCGACTCCTGGGGCCCCTGTGACCCCTGCGACTCAGCCCCCGGCGACCGCCGGGATGATCGAGATCTGGGCGCCGTCGGGGGTGGCGGTGCCCAGGCCGTCGAGGAAGCGGACGTCGTCGTTGTTGACGTAGACGTTCACGAAGCGGCGGATGTCGCCGTTGTCGTCGAGCACCCGCGCCCGGATGCCGGGGTGGTTGACCTCGAGGTCGTCGAGCACCTTGGTCAGCGTTTCGCCGGACGCGGTCACCTCGGAGGCGCCACCGGTGTAGGTGCGCAGGATCGTCGGGATGCGGACGGAGATGCTCACAAGGACTCCTCGGGTCGGGGTGGGTTCGGTCAGGCGATGCCGGCAGCGGCGAAGGCGTCGTACGACGCGGCGATCGTGGCCCGCGGGCCGACGACACCCGAGATCGCGTCCAGGGTCTTGAGGCCGTGGCCGGTGTTGATCAGGACCGTCTCCAGCGTCGGGTCGAGCTGGCCGGTCTCGGCCAGCTTCTTGGTGACCGCGACGGTGGTGCCGCCGGCGGTCTCGGTGAAGATGCCCTCGGTGCGGGCGAGCAGCAGGATGCCCTCGCGGACCTCGTCGTCGGTGATGTCCTCGACCGCGCCGCCGGAGCGGCGGCAGATGTCGAGCACGTAGATGCCGTCGGCGGGGTTGCCGATGGCGAGGCTCTTGGCGATGGTGTGGGGCTTGACGGGCCGGATGGCGTCGGTGCCGGCCTTGTAGGCGACGGACACCGGCGAGCAGCCGGTCGCCTGCGCGCCGAACACCTTGTAGGGCTTGTCCTCGACCAGCCCGAGCTTGATCAGCTCCTGGAAGGCCTTGTCGACCTTGGTCAACTGCGAGCCCGACGCGACCGGGATGACGATCTGGTCCGGCAGCCGCCAGCCGAGCTGCTCGGCGATCTCG
>DASVMH010000238.1:0-3032 GCA_036384455.1 Marmoricola sp.
GGGTAGACCGCGCCCGAGGTGCCGATCGAGACGAACAGGTCGGCGCGCGCCAGCGCCATGCCGATGCGGTCCATCCCGTAGGGGATCTCGCCGAACCACACCACGTCGGGCCGCAGCTCGGCGTGGCCGCACGCCGGGCAGGGCGGGTGGTCGACGAGGTCGTCGTCCCAGCGGTGCCGCCCGTGGCAGGCGCGGCACAGCGCCGAGCGCAGCTCGCCGTGCATGTGCAGGACCCGGGTGGAGCCGGCCCGCTCGTGCAGGTCGTCGATGTTCTGCGTGACCACGAGCAGGTCGTCGCCCAGGCGCTCCTCGAGCCGCGCGAGCGCGCGGTGCGCCGGGTTGGGCTCGACCTCGAGCAACGCCTTGCGGCGCGCGTCGTAGAACGTGTGCACCGTCGTCGGGGCCAGGTCGTAGGCCTCCGGCGTCGCGACGTCCTCGACCCGGTGCCCCTCCCAGAGGCCGTCGGCGTCGCGGAAGGTCGGCACCCCGCTCTCGGCGGAGATGCCGGCCCCGGTCAGGACGACGACCCTCACGGACCCAGCGTAGGACCGGGGCGACCCGGGCGGCTCAGTAGTACCAGGGGTACGGCGACCAGTCCGGCTCGCGCTTCTCGAGGAACTGGTCGCGGCCCTCCTGGGCCTCGTCGGTCATGTACGCCAGTCGGGTGGTCTCGCCGGCGAAGAGTTGCTGGCCGACGAGGCCGTCATCCAGCAGGTTGAAGGCGTACTTGAGCATCCGCTGGGCGGTCGGGCTCTTGCCGTTGATCTTGCGGCCCCAGTCGAGGGCGACCCTCTCCAGTTGGTCGTGTTCGACGACGCGATTGACCGCACCCATCCGGTGCATCGTCTCGGCGTCGTACTCCTCACCGAGGAAGAAGATCTCGCGGGCGAACTTCTGGCCCACCTGGCGGGCGAGGTAGGCCGAGCCGAAGCCGCCGTCGAAGGAGCCGACGTCGGCGTCGGTCTGCTTGAAACGGGCATGTTCGCGCGAGGCGAGGGTGAGGTCACAGACCGCGTGCAGCGAGTGGCCACCGCCGGCCGCCCAGCCGGGCACGACGCAGATGACGACTTTGGGCATGAAGCGGATCAGTCGCTGGCACTCGAGGATGTGCAGCCGGGCGAGTCTCGCCTTGTCGATCGGATTCGGAGCCGCACCGGCGTCGTCGTGACCGGCCTCCTCGTACTGGTAGCCCGCCCTGCCCCGGATCCGCTGGTCGCCGCCGGTGCAGAACGCCCACTTGTCGTTCTTCGCCGAGGGCCCGTTGCCGGTGAGCAGCACGCAGCCGACGTCGGCGGACGTACGTGCGTGCTCGAGGGTGCGAAGCAGTTCGTCGACCGTGTGCGGACGGAATGCGTTGAGCACGTCGGGGCGGTCGAAGGCGATGCGTACGGTGCCGTGCGCCTTGGCCCGGTGGTACGTCAGGTCGGTGAGGTCCTCGAAGCCGGGGACCGCGTCCCAGTCGGCCGGGTCGAAGATCTCGGAGACTCCCTCGATGGCGCTCATGGAAGCGGAGCGTAGTCCGCCGGTTGCGTCGGGGAAGAAACAGATGGGTACGCGTGGTTGCACGCGCGTAGGGTCGTACCGCCCCCTCGGCCGCCGGAAGGATCAGCGCATGGCAGACCAGACCGTCCAGCAGACCCAACCTCCGGAGGACCCCTACCCCGACCACATCGACGGGGCGGTGCTCAAGGTTGCCGGCGTCGTGGTGCTCGGCGCGATCATGTCGATCCTCGACATCACCGTGGTCAACGTCGCGCTGCCGACCTTCCAGTCCGCGTTCGGGCACGGCAGCTCCGAGCTCGCCTACTCCCACGTCGCCTGGACGGTGACCGCCTACACCCTGGCACTGGCCACGGTGATCCCGATGACCGGCTGGGCGGCCGACCGGTTCGGCACCAAACGGCTCTACATGACCGCGATCGCGCTGTTCACCCTCGGTTCGGTGTTGTGCGCCACGGCCTGGGACATCAACGTGCTCATCGGGTTCCGGGTCCTGCAGGGGCTCGGCGGCGGCATGCTGATGCCGCTCGGCATGACGATCATGACCCGCGCGGCGGGCCCCAAGCGGATGGGCCGGCTGATGGCCATCCTCGGCGTGCCGATGCTGCTCGGTCCCATCGGCGGCCCCATCCTCGGCGGCTGGCTGATCGGTGTGGCCAGCTGGCACTGGATCTTCCTGATCAACCTCCCGCTGGGCATCATCGCGATCACGTACGCCGCGTTCGTGCTCACCCCCGACAGCCCCGAGCCGTCGGAGAGCTTCGACTTCCTCGGCATGGCGTTGATGTCGCCGGGGCTCGCGCTGTTCCTCTACGGCGTGTCGTCCCTGCCCACCCACGGTGGCAACTTCGGCGCGACCCAGGTGTGGCTGCCCATGCTCGCCGGGGCGCTGTTGATCGCCTCGTTCGTGTGGCACTCGTTCCGGCCGGCGCATCCACTGCTCGACCTGCGGCTGCTGGCGCACCGCGAGCTCGCCGTCGCGCTGCTGACGATGTTTTTGTTCGCGGCCGCCTTCTTCGGCGGTCTGCTGCTGGTGCCGACCTACTTCCAGCAGATCCGCGGCGAGAGCACCCTGCATGCAGGCCTCCTCGTCGCACCCCAGGGGCTCGGCGCGATGGTGACCATGCCGATCGCCGGACGCCTTGTGGACAAGATCCCGATCGGCCGGATCACCCCGGTCGGTCTCACCGGGATCCTGATCGGCATGTTCGGTCTGACCCAGGTCACCGATCACACCGCGTACTGGAAGCTCGTCCTCACCCTGTTCGTGATGGGTCTGGGAATGGGCGCCACGATGATGCCGCTGTTCACCGCCGCCCTCCGCACCCTGCGCGAGCACGAGGTGGCGCGCGGCTCGACCCTGCTCAACATCTCCCAACAGGTGTCGAGCTCGGCCGGCGTCGCGCTGATGTCGGTGCTGCTGACCAACCACCTCAACAACTCCCCGGTCATCCCCGGCACGGCCAATCCGCAGGCACCCGACGGCCTCCGCGAGACCTCGGCCGCGATCCTGTCCAACACCCGGCCCGAGC
>DASVMH010000239.1:0-2100 GCA_036384455.1 Marmoricola sp.
CCACCACGGCCCGGACGTCGACGCGCCACCGGACCCAGACTTCCTTCCGCCCGAGGACGCCGACGACTTCATGGCCGCCTTCTACCGCGTCCAGTCCAACGAACCGGCCGACTGGGCACCACTCGACGAGCCGACATCGCCGGCGTACGACGACGCGACGTTCAATGCCGCCACGTTCGGCGCCCTCCACGCCCAGGACCCGTACGCCCCCACATTCAGCTGGGAGAACGAAGACATCGACAACGGGGACAGCCGCAGCGCCTTCCCCGACCCCAACGAACTCCCGGCCGCGCGGATCCACGAGCTCAACCAGCAGGCCTTGGCCTACTTCGAGACCTGCTACCCGCGCTCCTGGGCGCCGGACTACATGCGTGACCGGCTCGGCACCGACCTGACCGACCACACCACCTACACGGTCGGCTACGCACCCGGCGGCGGCCGCAGCCTGATCAGGCACATGACCAACCACGGCGCCACCCTCGACGAACTAGAGCAGGCCGGCCTCGTCTCCCTGCGCGAACGCAACGACGGCAGCACCTACTACAGCGACTTCTTCAAGGACCGGCTGGTCCTGCCGATCCGCGACCCTCACGACCCAACCGGGCAGGCCATCCTCGGCTTCGTCGGCCGTCGCAACCCCACCAAGACCGACGACGACCAAGGACGCAACTGGGCCGGACCCAAGTACCTCAACACCCGCACCACCCCGGTCTTCACCAAGGGCGAAGCGCTGTTCGGCTACGCCGAGACCCGCGACCTTCTCGCAGGCGGAGCCCTCCCCGTCCTCGTCGAAGGCCCCATGGACGCCCTCGCGATCACCCTCGGCAGCAACGGCACCGCCGCAGGCATCGCACCGATGGGCACCGCACTGACCATCGACCAGATCAAGCTCCTGCTCGGGCACATCAGCCTGGTCGACGGTCGCGACCGCATCGCGGTGGCCACCGACTCCGACCCAGCCGGCTGGACCTCAGCCCGCAAGGCGTTCTGGCACCTGACCGCCGCCGATCTCGACCCCACCCATCTCGAACTGCCCGACGGACTCGACCCCGCCAAGCTCTTCGAGACCGAAGGCGCCGACGCGATCAACGCCGCCATTGAGAACCGAGGCCCGCTCGGCGACGCCATGGTCGATCACCTGCTCCGCACCGCCGGCCACTGGTCTGACAGCGACGTACGGCAGAAGATCATTCACCAGGCCGCCCGCATCCTCGGCTCCCGTGGCTCCGAGAACTGGCTCGCCGGGTTCGAGCGACTCCGCAACAAGCTCCACCTCGCTCCCGGGATCATCGAGCACCAGACGGTCGCCGAGAGCATGGAACGCGACCACGACCGGCAGCGGTACGCCCGCGCTCGCATCGACGAGATCAACGACGAGTCCCGCAAGAAGACCACCAAGTTCGACCCACAGGCCCGCGGCCGCGCCACCGAGCAGCGGCTCGCAGCCACCACGACGGCACGCCGCCCGGAGACCGAGCGCCCCACTGCGGACACCGATCCGAGCGGACCGGCTCACTGATTCGAAGTCGCTCAGAATCGCTCTGAGAGAACTCCGAGGAGCGCGCCGACGATCCGGGCCGGAAATGAGGCCCACCGAGTTCGCCAGAACGCGTTTTGAGCCTCCCGGCACCGGATAGCGTCGCCCGACAGACGGTCGGCGCCGGCCGTGTCCGACCAGAAGGGGAGGGTCTATGGCACACATCAGCGTGCGCGCATTCGGCACCGTCATGAACTTCAGAGTTCCCGAGGATGCCGACATGAGCGGGTTCGGCTTTGCCGGCATCAGGAGCCGCGCCGATGCGCAGGCGCAGCTCAATGCCTACCTCGAGCGTCAGGGGTACGACCTTGCCGAGTCATACAAGTGGTGAGCGTCCGCATCTGAGGACCACCTGGCGTTCGTAGCCCCTGAGCTCATCGCCGGAGGATGCGCTCGCTGCCTTGACCGCGATAGCACCCGCCGGACCCCCTGAGCCGCTCGCCTGGAGGGTCGCGCTCAGCGGATCCGCAGTTGGTCAGCGGCCCATGGCGGGGTTCGGCTTCGGCAGGGCGAACAGCCCGTCCTCCGCGACCGCCGATCTCACCGAGCGCGGATCGTGCTGG
>DASVMH010000240.1:0-6748 GCA_036384455.1 Marmoricola sp.
CGTGCTGCTCGCCCGTCAGGTCGGCGTGCCGGCGATCGTCGTCGCGCTCAACAAGTGCGACATGGTCGACGACGAGGAGCTCATCGAGCTCGTCGAGATGGAGGTGCGCGAGCTCCTCTCCGAGTACGAGTTCCCGGGCGATGACATTCCGGTCGTACGCGTTGCTGCCTTCCCGGCGCTCCAGGGCGACGAGAAGTGGGGCGAGTCGGTTGCCGAGCTGATGAACCAGGTCGACAGCTACATCCCGCAGCCGGAGCGCGAGGTCGAGAAGCCGTTCCTGATGCCGATCGAGGACGTCTTCACGATCACCGGTCGTGGCACCGTCGTCACCGGTCGTATCGAGCGCGGCATCGTGAAGGTCAACGAGGAGGTCGAGATCATCGGCATCCGCGAGGCCTCGCAGAAGACCACCGTCACCGGTGTCGAGATGTTCCGCAAGCTCCTCGACGAGGGCCAGGCCGGTGAGAACGTCGGTCTGCTGCTCCGCGGTACCAAGCGCGAGGACGTCGAGCGCGGCATGGTCGTGATCAAGCCGGGGACCAACACCCCGCACACGAACTTCGACGCGTCGGTCTACATCCTCTCCAAGGAGGAGGGCGGCCGTCACACGCCGTTCTTCAACAACTACCGTCCGCAGTTCTACTTCCGGACCACCGACGTCACCGGCGTCGTGACCCTCCCCGAGGGTCGCGAGATGGTGATGCCGGGTGACAACACCGACATGGCCGTCGAGCTGATCCAGCCCGTCGCCATGGAGGACGGTCTCCGGTTCGCGATCCGCGAGGGCGGTCGTACCGTCGGCGCCGGTCGCGTCACCAAGATCACCAAGTGATCTGACTGTTCTGACTGCAGCATCTCGTTGGCCCGGCCCCCGGTGGGGGCCGGGCCAACGTGCGTTCCGATGGTGGTGCCGCGTCGCCGCCGCGCCTTGTACACAAGCTTGAGTGCTTGTGTACAAGGGCCAGAACGGTGGTAGGGCGCACCAACGCGTGCGTACATGTGGGCAAGGGGCGGTGCGCTCGTACGGCGTCCTGCCCCTTGTACACAAGCGCTGTGGCTTGTGTACAAGGGTGGGGACGGCCGATCCGGACACCAACACCGCATCTACATGCTGCGCCAAGTACGGCAGGTACCTGACACCATGAGTCGGTGCCGTCCTTCACCCGCGCCGAGCTGGAGTCGTTCCGCGACGCCGAGGTGCCCGACCTGGTCGGGCCCGGCCTGCAACTGCTGTTCGTCGGCATCAATCCGGGGCTGTGGACGGCGGCGACCCGGACGCACTTCGCGCACCCGGTCAACAGGTTCTATCCGGCCCTGTACGCCGGGGGCATCACGCCGACGCCGATCGACCCGGCAGCGGGGATGACCGACGCGGATCGGACGCTGATGATCGAGCGCGGTATCGGGATCACCAATCTCGTACGCCGCGCGACTGCCCGCGCGGACGAGTTGAGCCGCGAGGAGCTGCGATCCGGTGCGGACGCGCTGGTGGCGTTCGTCGCGCAGTACCGCCCGAGAGTGGTCGCGATCGCCGGTATCACGGCCTACCGCACTGCGTTCGCCATGCCCAGAGCGAAGCCGGGTCGCCAACCCGATGATCTCGCCGGGGCTGCACTATGGGTCGTCCCGAACCCCTCCGGGCTCAACGCCCACGAGACCGTCGCATCGCTGGCCGAGGCGTACGCCGAGCCGGCCCGTGCGGCCGGGATCGTCCCACCTTTGTAAACAAGGCTTGATGCGCGTACAGGCCGTTCCAACCCTTGTACACAGGCAATAACCCCGCGTTACATACGCGATTCGCGCGCCCGCAGCCGCTCGGGGAGAATGGGCGGCGTGCCTGATCGACCGACCGCCCCAGCTCGGCCCCACCAACGGTTCACGGAGGACGGGCGCCGGATCCGGGAGGTGCTGACGTACTCACGACGGGGGAGCCGGTTCACGCCGAGCCAGCAGGAGGCGTGGGACGCCCATCACGAGACTTGGGTCGTGCCGGATGATGCGGTGGACCAGGAGGGGGTATGCATCGCCGACTGGTTCGGGCGGGAAGCGCCGCTGATCATCGAGATCGGCTCGGGGGTCGGCGAGGCGACCGGAGTGCTGGCCGCCGCACGCCCGGACGCCAATGTCCTGGCCCTCGAGGTGTGGCGCCCCGGCGTCGCCGCAGGTCTGGCGGAGGTCGCCGCGTCGGAGGCGACGAACGTCCGGTTCTGCTCCGTCGACGCGGTGTGGCTCATCGAGCATCTGGTGTCGACCGGAGGACTCGAGGAGTTGTGGACGTTCTTCCCGGACCCATGGCCCAAGAAGAGACACCACAAGCGCAGGCTGGTGACCGAGCCGTTCGCGCGGGTCGTGGCCGATCGGCTGCGGCCGGGTGGGGTCTGGCGGCTGGCCACCGACTGGCCGGCGTACGCCCAGCAGATGCGCGCCGTCCTCGACGCGGAACCGCTTCTGACGGGTGGACCCGTCGAACGTTGGGCCGACCGTCCGGTCACCAAGTTCGAGCGCAAGGGCATTGCCGCCGCAAGAGCGATCGCCGATCTGAGGTACGAGCGTCGCTGAGCGCCCGGCGAGTTTGACGCCGGCGAGGTTCGGGCAAGAAGACCTCAGTGCCCACTGGCGCCCGGCCGGGGGCGAGCCCAGGAGGTCCGATGCGCGCCCCCGCGTCGATTCGTTGGTTCTCTGCGCTCGCGGCAGTCGTCGCGAGCGCTCTGCTCGTGGCCCCGCCCGTCAGTGCCCACAGCGACGGGCCCTCGTTGCGGAGCGTGGCCGCCGCATCGACGGTCCACGCTCGCCAGACCTCCGAGCGCCAGGTGGCGGCTCGGATGCAGAGTTCGGGACAGCCGACCCTGGCCCCCGCACCATGGCCCTGGCGATCCGTCTCCATCGACACCGACGACCTGTCGACCGACGGGGTTCCCGACAACGCGCAGATCTGGCCGTGGGCGCAGACCCGTTATGACGTCCAGACCGGCGAGGCGACGTGGGCGGTCTTCCTCTACGGCAACCCGTCGAAGAACGTCGCGTACGTCGGCTACCTCGGGCACCTGGTGGGCACGACGTGCTCCACGAGGATCCTCCTGGTCCATGACGACGCCGAGACGGGCTGGGCCACCTCGGCGGACAAGTTCGCGAAGACCAGAGCCGCGACCGCGACTCTGCACTCGGGCGGCACCTCGGCCATGAGTTGGGTGACGATGGATGCCACCACGAGCATGCGCAACGGCAGCATCGACTGCGCCTTCGCGCGCACCTACTCGGCGGACCTCGGTCAGGTCTACCAGGACACCGGGTGGATGAAACTCAACATCCCCAAGCGCCCCAAGCCCCAGTTGAAGGTCACCGCACCGACCGGGAGGCTCCTCAACCCGGGACAGCGCAAGAAGATCACCGTCAAGGTGGCCAACCCGACCGCGGTGCCGGCGCCGAGCGCCGCGTTGCGGATCACCGGCGGGAAGCCCTCGCGTGGCCGCATCGGCCTCGGGACGATCCCGGCCCACTCCTCGCGGGTCGCGCACGTCAAGGTCAAGCTTCGCGGGCACCACACGAAGGTGCATCTGAGCGCGTCCGCCTCAGGGGCGAAGACGGTCAAGCGGACCGTGCTGCTGGCAGCGCCGATCCGACTCAAGAAGGGCGACTCCCTTGCGGGGCGGTATTTCTGGCACACCCAGACCTCGACGTATGAGGGCTGGGACAACTACGGCCTCGCCTTCGTGAGTAGCCGCTGGGCTTACGTCGGCTTCCCACAGAAAGGGCTGCCGCACTGCCACCGCCAGTCGAGCGTGCACGGCGACGCCGGATGTGTCGAGTACACGTGGAACAAGCGCACCCACAAGTTGCGGGTGGGACACCTCCGCGGCAAGTTCCGGCCCGGACACGCGCTCGTGTTGGGCGGCCGGGGCTGGTCTCCGCTGTCGATTCCGAAGAAGGGGACACGGATCAAGGTGTCGCTGTACCGCGAGGACTTCTACGGTCTCTACCCCAACGAGACGACCTGGACCCAGTACCTCACCCTGGACAAACGCGGTCGCTACACCCTCGGAGAGACCAGCATCACCAGCATCGCTGGTGCCTGGTCGATGGTCAGCGGGAAGCACAAGGGCCATTACACGATCGGACATCGGGGGCGGATCACGCTCAACCCACTCGTGGGCCCGCCGACCCGGGCGACGATCGGCATCGGCTATCACAAAGGCCGGCCCGCCCCGCGCAAGGGCGGTTTGCTGATCGGTGACCTGAACTTCTACGGCGGTTGATCACGGACCGCCACGCAACCTTTCGGCGCCGACGCGGCTCTGAAGCCGTGTAAGAGTCGAGCCGAGGGGGAGCAGTGGCGAAGGAAGCGTCCAGGGACGAGCCGGAGTTCGGCGACTTCATGCGCGCGCGCTGGCAGCACTTGTTCGGGACCGCGTACCTGCTGACCGGCAACCGTGAGGATGCCGAAGAGCTGCTCCAGGACGCGATGGCACGCACCTGCGCGCGTTGGGATTCGATCCGGGACAAGGCCGCGGCCGACGCGTACGTACGCCGGACGATGACACACCAGGCGATGCGCGGTTGGCGACGCCGTGGCCGCGAGCGGGTCACCGACACCGTGCCGGACACGGGCCACGACGGCGGCCTCCACGACCGCGAGCAGCAGATCGTGCTCTGGGAGCGGATCCACAGGTTGCCGCCGCGGATGCGCGCGGTCCTGGTGCTGCGCTACTTCGAGGATCTGACCGAGGCGCAGACCGCGGAGGAGCTGAGTTGCTCCGTGGGCACCGTCAAGAGCCAGGCGCACCGCGCGCTCGCCAAGCTGCGTGACGACCTCGTCGTCGAGCCCGCGCTCGCAGCGATCAGTGTTTGCAAGGGGGAATGATGGAGACCGATCTGATCGAGGAAGTACGCCAGACGTTCGCCGATGTGGTCGACGACCTCGCCGCGCCGGCGCCGGACGAGGTGGCGATCCGGCGGCTTGGTGCCAGCTACCGGCGTCGCCGCTCGGCGGGTTATGCCGCGGCGATCGCGGCCGTCGCCGCCGTGGCCGCGGTGGCGGTGGTGGCCGTCGGCGTGCCGGGACATGGCCATGACGCGGCACCGGCGGGACCCGGCGGGGGCACACCACCCGCACACGACCTCGGTTCGATCCCGATCATGGACGACGGCCTGGTCGCGATGCTCGATCTGGACACTCGCTCGGTGCACCCGACCGACCTCCGGTTGCGCCACCGGGCCACGGCGCACGAGACCTTCGCCGACGGCGACCTCATCGGCAGGGTTCCTGGGGGGTTCCTGGCGACGGACCAGGACTCGCGCGTCGTCCGGGTGAAGATCTCGGGCAGCGGATCGGGGGTCGCGGTCGAGCGCGTCGGATCCCCGTCCGGCCAGGATGCGGTGAGCAACGTCGTCGTCTCGTCCGACGGCGCCACGGTCGCCTGGGTGGACACCCATCGGCGGCTGTCCGTCCGATCGTTGACCGGTTCGGCGACGGGCTTCGGTGCCCAGGCGTTCGAGGGGTTGCACGATCCCAGGGTCTTCGCGGTCGAGGCGGGTCACGTCGTGTACGAGGACCACGGCGAATTGTGGCTGCAGTCCGGCGCGGGCCGGACCGATCTCGGTCGCAGCTCGGCGATCGAGTCGGCGCAGCTCGCAGGCAACACCATCGCGGTGCTGACCAGCCAGGTCGCCGGCGGCGCCGACCACGCGACCCTCTACGACCTCGATCGCCCGCGGGTCCCGATCGCCCAACTCGGGGCCGGCCGGCTCTCGCCCGACGGGACCGCGTTCGCCCAGGTCGCCGCGTGGAGTGATCGCGCGGACGGAGCGCATCAGGAGCCGGTCGTACGGATCTGGCACCGCCATGGCGCCACGGGGACGATCAACGGCGTCCCGAACGTCGCCGGGCTGGTCTGGCTCGGCGAGCACACCCTGCTGGTGGCGAGCAACGACGATCCCGCCGAGGTGTACGAGGCCGACAGCACGGTCGACTGGAACCTGGCCGCGATGCGGGTCTGCGACGCCGGCACGGGCGGTTGCCGGACGGTCTGGACCCGCCCGAAGGGCGCCCCGGCATACTCCGCACAGGTGGTGGCGCCTCTCCAGTGGAGCGTGCGCTGACCTCACGTGTGCGCCTCGGGCGACCCCGATTTTGCACCTGCCCGGATCTCTGACAAGATAGTCCGGTTGCTTCGGCTCGGTCGCCGGGGCGCGCACATTGACTTCTGAACAGGATTTCCTGGCACGACGGGTCCGTCGAGGACCGTACGCCGTGCGTCACGAAGCCGCCGTGTGCGTGCCGCACCTGGAGATCCTGTTCGAGTCCGGTACCGCAGGGGACCGGGCACCAAACCCAAGACAACGGCTCCCGTCCGGGTGTCTGCGTGTGTGAAAGCCGCGCGACACGCCCGGGTGCGGGGGTCGGACCAAGAAGATCGACTCTGACGAGAAGGACGTGCTGATGGCGGGACAGAAGATCCGCATCAGGCTCAAGGCCTATGACCACGAGGTGATCGACACCTCGGCGCGGAAGATCGTGGACACCGTGACCCGTACGGGCGCGAAGGTGGCCGGCCCGGTGCCGCTGCCGACGGAGAAGAACGTGTATTGCGTCATCCGTTCGCCGCACAAGTACAAGGACTCGCGCGAGCACTTCGAGATGCGCACGCACAAGCGCCTCATCGACATCATCGATCCCACGCCGAAGACCGTCGACTCGCTGATGCGGCTCGACCTGCCTGCCGGCGTCGACATCGAGATCAAGCTCTGAGGC
>DASVMH010000241.1:0-8243 GCA_036384455.1 Marmoricola sp.
CCATTCGGAGGTTCTCGTTCGTTCAACCAGGCTCGCCGCTACCAACGTCCTGGCCGGGTACAACTAGACGGCCGGAGAACTGTCCGAGGCAAAACCTGCAAATACCGGGCGAAAACCCCGGCGGCCTTCTATCGTTTTCCCAGTGGTGCCGAGGGACGCCAACCTACTTCCCTTGTGCCACGACGTCCGCCGGAGGTACCTCCACACTTCCGGACAGCGGACGGGCGGGGAGGCCGCATGCGGCCTCCCCGCTGCACGTGCCACGACCGGCGCCCCGATCCTCACCTGATGCGGCGCGCGAGGGCGGATGGCGGGACCGCGTCGGGGTGGAGGATCGCCGCAAGCGCCTCGACACCGTCGACGAGGCGCGGCCCGGGGCGGGCGTACGACGCGTTCGCATCGACGGCCCAGACCGGCGCCGGCGGAAGGTCCTCGAGGATCTGGTGCGTCAGTCGGGCCGAGCCGTCGAGGTCGTAGCCGCAGGGAGCGCTGACGATCACGTCGGGCCGACTTCGTCGTACGTCCGACCACGTGATCCGCTGCGACTTCTCACCGGCGGTGCCGAGGATGCAGTCGCCGCCCGCTGCGGTCACCATCTCGGGAAGCCAGTGTCCGGGGGCGAACGGTGGATCCGTCCACTCCAAGACGATCGTGCGTGGCCGTGGCCGGCCCGAGACCGCGGCGCCGATCGCGGCCAACCTGTCGTGCAGGCCCGCGACGAGTTCGTCGGCCCGGGCCGCGTGGCCGGTGCGATCGCCGATCGTGCGGATCGATTCGAGCACCTCGGTGAGCGTGTGCGGGTCGATGGTGAGCACATCCGCGTGACACCCGAGATGGGCCAACGCGTCGTCGACCACGGAGACGTCGACGGCGCAGACCGCACACAGATCCTGGGTGAGGATCAGGTCGGCGTCGAGGTCGGCCAGCGCGCCGGCGTCGAGGTGGTAGAGATCCTCCCCGCGTGCCAACGCTGCCGAGACCGCAGCATCGATCTCCTTGGGGTCCAGGCCCTGGGGAAGTGCGCTGGTCGACACGACGCGCGCCGCACGGGCCTCGGCCGGGTAGTCGCACTCGAAGGTCACCCCGACGACATCCGGTCCCGCTCCGATCGCATAGGCGATCTCCGTCGCCGACGGCAGCAGCGAGACGATCCGCATCAACGGCTCTCGGCGAGCGCGGCGAGCCGGTCGAGAGAGGCGCGCAGCTTGTCCGGGGTGGTCGCACGAGCGCGGGCGAAACGTCCCTCGTCGGTGAGCCCGGTCCAGTCGTACGTGTGGGTCACGTGGGTGGTGGAGTCGTCCAACGGCTCCAGCTCCCAACGCCACAGGTGGCCGGGCGGCGTCTGCCCCGGCTCGGAGGGGTTCCACGCGATCCGGCGGCCCTCCTCGAACTCGACGACGTGGTTCTCGCGGACGTTCCCGCTGGTGTTGGTCATCACGAAGACGTCGCCGGCGGCGCGGACGCGCTGGCCCGGCTCGGCCCGTGAGAGGTTGTCGTTGCCGTCCCAGCGCGGCTGCTGGGCGGGATCGGCGATCAGCTCGAAGATCTCGGCCGGCGGCGCGGCGATCTCGCGGCTGGCAGTGGCGATGCGGTCGGCGGCGTCTTCACCCATGCCGGCCATGCAACACCCTGGCCGGGGCGGGCTCAACATCTATTCGATCGGTACGGTGCGCAGGTGATCACCTCGTACCGCACGATCGCCCGCACGGGGGTCGGCGAGGTCGAGGTGTCGCGGTCGCGCTTCCGCGCGGAGGCGCGTCGCGTCGCCGACGAGGACGAGGCCCGCACAGTGATCGCGGCCCTGCGGAAGGCCTATCCGGACGCCCGCCACCACTGCACCGCCATGGTGATCGGCTCCGACGGTGCGCTGGAGCGCAGCAGCGACGACGGCGAGCCGCCCGGCACCGCGGGGACTCCGATCCTCGACGTGGTCCGCGGATCCGGGCTCAGTGACGTCGTCATGGTCGTCACCCGCTGGTTCGGCGGGACGCTCCTCGGGACCGGTGGACTCGTCCGTGCCTACGGCGATGCCGCCGCGGCTGCGGTGGCCGATGCCGGAGTGGTCGAACGCTCGCTCCTCGAGGAGTACGCCGTCGCGGTCGACCATGCCGACGCCGGACGCATCGAGAACGACCTGCGCGCCCGAGGGGTGAGCGTGCTCGATGTGGAGTACGCCGAGCACGCGCTGATGCATCTCGCGGTGCCGCCCGACCAGCGGGAAGATCTGGCGTCGGCGATCGCGGCCGCCACCGCGGGGAAGGGTGCGCTCACCCTGGCCGGTCGGCGGTGGGTGGACCAGCCGGTCGCAGGGAGTCGAGAGCTTCCCTGATCACGCCGGTCGGCAGTTTCTGCACCTCGCGGTCCCAGGTGAGCAGCCCGTTGAGCTCGTCCTCGACGTCGCTGAGTTGGGTGTAGACGGTCGCGGCCAGGCCGCCCGGCACCGTCGGGGCGAGCACCCGCTCGTGCAACTCCGTGAAGGCCGTCGCGAGCTCGTGCTCGTCCGCACAGTGGCGGTAGCCGAACTCCCTCTCGCTCCAGTCGTGCCCCTCGACGCGCAGGCTGTAGCCGCCGTACTCGCTCAGCGCGATCACCCGGCTGTCCGCACGCCTCCTCCGCGGCATCCGCCAGCGACGGATGTAGCGGTGGAAGCTGCGGATGTCGCCGCCGCCCTGGTCGATCCATCCGCTGACGTGGTTGACCTGCCGGGTCGGGTCGAGGGCCGCGATCTCCGCGGCGATGTCGTTGGCGTCGAACTGGCCCCAGCCCTCGTTGAACGGCACCCACACGGCGATGCAGGCGCAGTTGCGCAGCAGCGCGACCGTCTGCCGGACCTCCTCGCGGAACTCCCCGCGCGCATCGGCATCGCCGCGGAAGAACAGGTCGTAGCGCTTGTCGGAGAGGCGGATCGGCCATTTCGCGGGCCGGTTCGCGACCAGGTGCCGGTAGCGTCCGCCGCCGTTGACCATGTCCTGCCAGACCAGCATCCCGAGGCGGTCGCAGTGGTAGTACCACCGCAACGGCTCGACCTTGACGTGCTTACGGAGGGTGTTGAAACCGAGCGATTTCATCGTGGTGATGTCGTGCACCATCGCCGCGTCGCTCGGTGCGGTGAGCAGGCCGTCGGGCCAGTAGCCCTGGTCGAGGACGCCGACGTGCTGGATCGGCTCACCGTTGAGGAGTAGCCGCCCGTCGCGTACGCCGAAGGTGCGCAGCGCGCCGTACGTGCGGACGGTGTCCTCGCCGGCCGTGACGTCGAACCAGTGCAGATGTGGGTCGTCCGGACTCCACAATTGCGGGGTTGTGACATCGATCCGCCTGGTTTCGATGTTCCCGTCCGACAATTGCAGCGTTACGTCGAACCCGCCGCCCTCGACGTCCGGCGTGGTCTCGAGCCCGCGGATGTACGTCTCCGGCACCGGCTCGAGCCACACGGTCTGCCAGATGCCGGACTGCGCCGTGTACCAGATCGTGCCCCGGTCCAGGCGCTGCTTGCCGCGTGCGTGCGGGCCGGTCTCGGACAGGTCGCGGACGCGGACGACGAGCAGGTCGAGATCGCGCGAGCGCGGGTCCGTGAGCGCGTCGGTGATGTCGAGGGTGAAGGGCAGATAGCCGCCGGTGTGGGCGCCGACCTCGACGCCGTTGATCCACACGGTGCAGCTCTGGTCGACGGCGCCGAAGTGGAGCAGCAGCCGTTCGCCCTCGGAGAGCGCCGGTGGCGCGAAGCTGCGCGAATAGAACAGCCACTGGTCCGGCTGCAGCTGTCTCCCGACCCCCGAGAGCTCGGCCTCGGGGGAGAAGGGCACGGTGATGTCGCCGTCCCAGGTCTCCGGCGGGTCCGGGGTGGCCGTGATGGCGTAACGCCAGGAGCCGTTGAGATTGCTCCACCGCGGCCGGACCAGCTGCGGGCGGGGATGCTCGGGGAGGGGAAGGTCGCGATCCAGATCCCGGCCCCACCGCGTCAGCACCAGCCGAGGATATCGGACCGGACGAACCCGAACTGTCGGAATACTCTCTTATACTTCTGTGAAGTATCAAGCGGTATCAAAGGAGTGCGCCGGATGTTGGAGAACCCGTTCACGCCCGGCCAGGTGCCGCGCATCCTCGCCGGACGCGTCGTCGAGCTGCGGCGCATCGGCGATCAGGTGGCGCGGGTCGCACAGTACGGCGAGCTCGGTGGTCCGCTCCTCGTCTTCCACGCGCCGCGCGGCGTGGGCAAGACGTCCCTCCTGCGCACGGCACAGCGCCGCGCGGAGGCTGCGGGTTGTGTCACCGCCTGGGTCGCCTGCACGCGAGACCACTCCGTCCTCGCGGAGCTCGTCGCGGGCATCGAGCGATCGCTCGTGGCGGCCGAGGTCATCCCACGCAGCCAGCGCCGCGGCTGGCGTACCTTCATCGACTCGGTGACCGTGCAGGTCGGCATCCCCGGTGTCCCGGTGCAGGCGAGTGCCGACATCCGGCTCCCCGAGGCGCCGAAGCGCCCCACGACCCCGGTCGGCGCCCTTGAGGAACTGCTCCACGAGGGCGCTGCGCGCGTCCGTGCGCGTGGCGGCGCCGGACTGGTCGTGTTCGTCGACGAGTTGCACGCCGGGTCGCCGGGCGACCTCGCCGTGCTGCTCAACGCGCTGCAGAACCTCGACGGGCGGCGCGAGGACAACCCGCTCGCCGTCATCGCCGCGGGTCTGCCGGTCACGCCGGAGGCGCTTACCCGCGCGGCCACCTTCGGCGAGCGCAGTTCGTTCGTCCCCCTCGACCTGCTCAGCTCCCATGACGCGCGGATCGCGCTCAGCGCACCTGCTGAGGCTCTCGGTGTCACGTGGACGCACGCTGCGCTCGATCGCCTCGTCGACGAGGCGCGCGGGCACCCGTACTTCCTGCAACTGCTCGGCAGCACCACGTGGGACGCGGCCGCTCCCGGGACCGGCGGCCGCCTCGGCATCGCCGACGTACGTGCCGGCGTGCCCGCTGCGCGCGCCCAGATCGACGCCATGCACCGCGCTCGGTGGAACGCCGCGACCCCGGTGGAGCAGGCGTTCCTTCGGGCGATGGCCGAGGTCGCGCCGCCCAACGGCAACGTCAGCCGCGCCGCGATCGCCGCCGCGATGGGGCGCGCCTCACGAGCCATCAGCGTCCCGCGTGAACGCCTGATCGAGAAGGGCGTGATCGAGCCGGTCGGTCACGGGCTGGTCCGCTTCACGCTCCCCGGCTTCGGCGCGTACGTCCTGGATCTCGACTAGCTGAGCCTGGACCGGCTCAGCCTGGACCAGCTCAGTCCTCGGGCAGTGCGGCGAAGGTCTTCTTCACGTCCTTGTACCAACCCATCCCGGCGATCGGGTGCTTCCAACGGCCCTTCATGTCGTTGCGCGCGGGCACGTGGGCCTCGTCGCCGGCGTCGACGAGCTCCTTCAGATGCCTGTCCTGGGCCTTGATCACGTCGTCCGCCGTGGCGCCGGTGTGGGCGTGGTCGCACGCGCCACCGAGCTGCTTGCAGGTCATGGTCTTCATCGTCGTCTCCTGGATCGGGGTCCTCTCACCACTCTGACGGATGCCGGGGGCCGGATGTGACACCCGGGTTGGGAGACTGTCGCCATGAGCGTCGTGCCCCCGTCAGAGACCGCACGTGTGGCAGCAACCGAGCGGTTGGCCGCACTGGCCACCCCTCCGGGTGCTCTCGGTCGTCTGGGGGAGCTCGGCGTGTGGCTGAGTGCGTGCCAGGGCGAGGTACCGCCGCGGCCCGTCGAGCGCGTACGCCTGGTGATCTTCGCGGGCGACCACGGCGTCGCCGCTCATGGCGTCTCGGCGTTCCCGCCGGCGATCACCGGTGCCATGGTGCGCACGTTCCTCGGCGGGAAGGCGGGGGTCTCCGCACTCGCCGGTGCCCACGGCGTGTCCGTACGTGTCCTGGACCTCGGCGTGGACGAGGACTTCGCGGACCTTCCCGGCGGCGTACGGAGCGCACTCACCGCCCACAAGATCCGGCGTGGCAGCGGGGCGATCCATCTGGAGGACGCGCTGACTCGTCCAGAGACCGAGGCAGCGCTGGCTGCAGGGGCGGCGATCGCCCGCGAGGAGATCGATGCGGGCTGCGACCTGCTGCTCAGCGGCGACATGGGCATCGGCAACACCACGCCGGCCGCGGCGATGATCGCCGCCGGGCTCGGGCTTCCGGCCGAAGAGGTGGTCGGGCGGGGCACCGGCATCGACGACGCCGCGCTGACCCACAAGGCCGAGGTGATCGCGGCCGCGCTGGCGCGGGCGGGGGATCGCACCGAGGACCCGATCGAGACCTTGGCGGCTCTCGGGAGCGCCGACCTCGCGGCCACGACCGGCTATCTGCTGGCGGGCGCGGAGGCGGGCGTACCCCTGCTGCTCGACGGCCTGATGAGCGTCGCGTGTGCGCTGACGGCCACCCGGATCGATGCAGGGGCGGCGGCATGGTTCGCCGCCGGACACCGGTCCACGGAGCCGGCCCAGACGCTCGCTCTCGACAAGCTCGGACTCGTGCCGCTGCTCGACCTGGACATGCGGTTGGGCGAGGGATCGGGCGCCGTAGCTGCGGTGCCGGTCGTACGCAGCGCCGCCGCCGTCATGCGTGACGTGGCGCTGCTCTCCGAGCTCGGGATCTGATGCTCGCCGACGCCTGGCGGCTCGCGGTCGGCACCTTGACGATCGTCCGGTTGCGCCCGCCCGCGCGCGTCGACCGGTCCACCGCGGCGCTCGCGGCTCTGCTCGCCCCGATCGCGGTGGTGCCGCTCGGGCTCGCTGTCGCGCTCGTGCTGGTCATCGGCGAGCGGGCCTCACTGAACGGGCTGACGACCGGTCTGCTGGCCGTGGGCGTCCTCCTGCTCGGCACACGTGCCCTCCATGTCGACGGGCTCTCCGACGTCGCAGACGGCCTGACCGCCTCCTATGACCGCGAACGATCGCTGGCGGTGATGAAGAGCGGTACGTCCGGTCCGGCCGGTGTGGCTGCGACCGTCGTCGTGCTCGGGCTGCAGGCGGTCGGTTTCGCCACGTTGGTCGGGGACACCCGTTCCGCCGTCGTCGCCGGTCTCGTCGTGTGCGTATCTCGCTGTGCGCTGGCGACGGCGTGCGTGCGCGGTGTCCCGTCCGCGCGCCCGGACGGTCTCGGGGCAGCGTTCGCCGGCACGGTCGCGGTTCCCACTGCTGTGGTGTCGTGGCTGCTCGGGGCCGCCGCGCTCCTCGCCACGGGCCACGCGACGGGGTTGTCGCTCGTGCGCTGCGGTGTCGCCGTCGCCGTGGCCGTCGTGGTGGTGGTCCTGCTGCTGGTGCGGTGTCGTTCCCGCTTCGGCGGTGTCACCGGAGACGTCTTCGGCGCGGCGATCGAGGTGGCGCTGGCGGCGCTGCTCGTCGTGCTCTAGAGGACGAGCGCCCGGCCGGCAACCACGAGGTGCACCTCGTCGCAGCAGGTCGCGATGCGTTGGTTCACTGTGCCGAGGAGGTCACGGAAGAGCCGACCGGACCGGTGCTCGGGCACGACGCCGAGGCCGACCTCGTTGGTCACCAGGATCACGTCGTCGCGGTGGTCGAGCACTGCGCACGCGTCGTGCAGCAACATTTCGATCGTCGCGGTGATCTCGTCGGCCGGGTGGTCCCAGAGCTGTCGGTCGTCGATCACTCCGGTGAGCCAGGTGCCCAGGCAGTCGACGAGGACGGGACCGTCGGACGCCAGGGCTGCCGCGAGGTCGCGGGTCTCGAGCGTGGTCCAGGTCGCCGGTCGGCGGGAGCGATGAGCGTCCAACCGCGCGGTCCAGTCGGGGTCCGTGTCCTCATCCTCGGTCGGTCCCGGCGCGACGTACGTGAGTGCCGGCCAGCCGGCGGCGAGTGACTCGGCGTGCGTCGACTTGCCCGAGCGCACGCCGCCCGTGACGAGCACCTTCACCGCTGCCTCCCGATTCCCAGGTCCCACGAGTCAAGCACGTGGCAGTCGTGGTTGGCCCACCACTGCAGGTCGACCCGGGTGGCGCGACCCCGCACCGGCAGCAATGCATCGATGTCGTGTCGCACGGTCTCGACGCTGATCCCGTCGGCGATCCGGTCCAGAGTCACGTGGGGGACCGGGACCGGGAAGACGCCTTCGTAGGGCGGGCACTGGGGGAACGCGTCGGCGAAGGCGCTCGTCAGAGCCGAGAAGGGAGCCGGGTCGTCGGGCACGAGGTGGATCACGCCGTCGGGGAACGCCTCGACCTTCGACAGCGAGTAGTCGAAAGGCGCACCGCCCCCGA
>DASVMH010000242.1:0-8003 GCA_036384455.1 Marmoricola sp.
CTCGAGCAGTCGGGTGAGGAAGTCCTCCAGCCGCAGCCACGGCATGTTGGCGACGTCGCCGCCCGAGACCACGACGTCGCGCACCGCCGGAGTCCGGGACAGGTAGTCGAGCATCGCGGAGAGCCGGTCGTTCGGCTTGCCGACGAGCTTGAGCTTGTCGACGGTCGGCGTGGAGTTCCCGACCAGGTCCATGCGCGTGCAGTGCCCGCAGTACTGGGGGCAGGTCGGCAGCAGCTCGGCGAGCACCTTGGTCGGGTAGCGGTGGGTCAGCCCCTCGGTCACCCACATGTCGTGCTCGTGCAGGGAGTCGCGGGAGGCGTGCGGGTGGCTCGGCCAGTCGGTACGACGGTCGCTGAGCACCGGGATCATGTAGTGCCGCACCGGGTCGGCGTAGAGCGCCTCGGTGAGCGAGCCGGGACCTGCCGGCACGTCGGCGGGGCACATCGTGTTCATCATCTGCGGCGGCACCAGCATCGACATGGTGGCCCGCTCGGCCTGGTCGCGCTCGAGGTCGGCGTAGAACCGCTCGTCGACGAGGTCGCCGAGCAGCTCGCGCAGCTGCTTGAGGTTCTTGATGCAGTGCGCGCGCTGCCACTGCGCGGACTCCCACTCCTCGCGGGTGACGTCCTTCCACCCCGGGAAACGGGTCCAGTCGGGCTCGACGAGCTCGACGCGTTCGTACGGGTAGGGCTGACCGGTGTCGTTGATGTCCATGGTTTCCTCGTCACCTCCGCGCGTGAGCTTGTGCAAGACCGATTCAAACAGATATTTTCGCGTATGACGAACACCACACCGTAAATCTTCCGTTCATCGACGTATTAGGGAGCAAGACATGCGGCCCACGGGCGACGCCGTCGGATTGCATCGCGTGCTGGAGGCACCCGGCCAACTGCCCCAGGCAGCAGGGCGCCTCGACACCCGTCGCGAGCTGTGGCCCGACGAGGTGCGCGTACGCGTCGAGCGGCTCAACCTCGACGCCGCGTCGTTCCGGCAGCTGTCCGGCAAGCACGACGGCGACGGCGACGCTGTCCGTGCCGAGGTGCTCGACATCGTCGGCACCCGCGGCAAGATGCAGAACCCCGTCACCGGATCCGGCGGCATGCTGGTCGGCACCGTCGAGGAGGTCGGCGACGACTCCCCGCTCGGGCTGGCCGTGGGTGACAAGGTTGCGACCCTGGTCTCGCTGACCCTCACGCCGCTCGTGATCGAGGACGGCCTCGCCCGCTGGGACGGTTGCAGCGAGCAGGTGCCCACCGACGGTTACGCGATCCTCTTCGGCCGCAGCATCGCCGCCAGGCTTCCCGACGATCTCCCGGCTCCTCTCTCGCTCGCGGTGATGGACGTCTGCGGCGCCCCCGCGCTCACCGAGCGACACGTCGGCAGGTACGAGCAGCCGGTGGTCGTCGTGATCGGCGGCGCCGGCAAGTCCGGCTCCCTGTGTCTGGCCGCGGCCCGACGAGCGGGCGCTCGGCGGGTGCTCGCCGTCGTCCCCACGGAGGCCGAGGCCGCTCTCCTCGGTCCGGACGGCCCCGGCGCCGGCCTGGCCGACGAGGTGCTGCTCTGCGACGCCCGCGACCCGGTCGCGCTGCGCGACGCGGTCGCCGGAGCGGGCGGCCCGGCGGATCTGACGATCGTGTGCGTCGACGTGCCCGGCTGCGAGGGCGGCGCGATCCTCGCCACCTCCGACGGGGGCACGATCATCTTCTTCTCGATGGCCACCTCGTTCAGCGCCGCGGCACTCGGCGCCGAGGGGCTGGCTGCCGACGTCACGATGATCGTCGGCAACGGGTACGTGCCCGGCCACGCCGACCTCGCGATGGCGATCCTTCGCGAGAATGCCGCCGTACGCTCGATGTTCGAACGGAGGCTCTGATGTCTCGCCCACAACTCGAGCTCGACCGCGACACCGTCAAGCAGGCGCGCAGTCTCGCCCGCAAGGTCGGCCGCCCGATCGTACGACTCGCCAAGCAGCACACCACCGTGTCGGTCGAACGGGCCACCTTGCGCATGGCCGGTCTCGCCGGCGCCGACCCCGAGGGCACGCCCTGGGTCAACCGACTCGTCGACGTCGTGCGCGCCGACACCGGTCTCGAGCAGGGCGTCGCGCTGCCCGTGTGGGACGCCCTCGTGCGCGGCGAGGCAGAGGACCTGATCACCCTTGCCCAGAAGGCATCCGCCGGCTCGGTGACGATGCGGACCCCGACCGGACGCGACGCCCAGCGCGCCCGCAGCCTCGCCAAACGCCAGGTCGGTGCGGGCATCCGCACCATCGACCGGCGCCGCCGCGAGCGCGAGCAGATGGTCCGCCGGATCGGCGACGCCCCCCGGCAGCCGTGGATCTACCTCATCGTCGCCACCGGCGACATCTACGAGGACATCCCCCAGGCGCAGGCGGCGGCACGCGCCGGGGCCGACGTGATCGCGGTGATCCGCTCGACCGGGCAGTCGCTGCTCGACTACGTCCCCGAGGGCGCCACCCGTGAGGGCTTCGCCGGCACGTACGCCACGCAGGAGAACTTCCGGCTGATGCGCGCGGCCCTCGACGAGACCAGCAAGGAGCTCGGCCGCTACGTCCGGCTGACCAACTACGCCAGCGGCCTGTGCATGCCCGAGATCGCCACCCTGGCCGGGCTCGAGCGGCTCGACATGATGCTCAACGACTCGATGTACGGCATCCTCTTCCGCGACATCAACCCGATCCGCACGTTCGTCGACCAGCGGTTCAGCCGGCAGGTGCACGCCCGCGCCGGCATCATCATCAACACCGGCGAGGACAACTACCTCACCACCGCCGACGCCGTCGACGCCGCCCACACCGTCACCACGAGCCAGCTGCTCAACGAGTATTTCGCCAAGGAGGCCGGGCTCGAGGACTGGCAGCTCGGCCTCGGGCACGCCTTCGAGATCGACCCGGACCTGCCGGAATCGTTCCGCCTGGAGCTCGCGCACGCGATGCTGGCCCGCGCGCTGTTCCCCAAGGCGCCGCTGAAGTGGATGCCGCCGACCCGGCACATGACCGGCGATGTGTTCCGCGGATACCTCCTCGACGGCTTCTTCAACCTCGCCGGAGCCCTTACCGGACAAGGGATCCTGCTCGTCGGGATGATGACCGAGGCGGTGGTGACCCCGTGGCTCTCCGACCGCGACCTCGCCCTGCAGAACGTCCGCTACGTCATGAACGCCGCCGGCAACCTCCACGAGGACTTCCGCCCCGCACCCGACGGCTTCATCGCCACCCGGGCCGCGCGGGTGCTCGGCGAGAGCGTCGAGCTGATGGAACGGATCCTCGACCATGAGAAGGGCATGCTCGACGCGATCGCGGACGGCACCTTCGGGCTGATGAAGCGTCCGGCCGACGGCGGCCGCGGTCTCGACGGCGTGATGCGCAAGGCGCCGGACTACTACAACCCGGCCAGCGAGATCCTGGAGGCAGCCAAGTGAGCGCGCAGGCACGCGGGCCGGTGCGGCCGTACGGCGACACCACCGGCGACGGGATGGTGCAGCTGTCCTTCACGCTGCCACTCCCCCACGACAAGGTCGCCGAGGGTGCCGCGCTGCAGCTGGCCAACAAGATGGGCATGGACCCCGCGCTCGTCGTACACGCGCGCCCGATCGGCGACGGCTTCACCTTCTTCGTCGTGTACGGCCGGGTCAACCACCTCGTCGACCCCTCGACCGTGCAGGTCGTCGAGCGCGACTATCCGCTGCTCAGCCCCAAGGAGGTCAACGCCGCGGTGAAGACCGGGATGCACCGGCGGCTCGTGGTCGTCGGCGGCTGCGTCGGCACCGACGCACACACCGTGGGCATCGACGCGATCCTCAACATCAAGGGTTTTGCCGGCGAGAAGGGGTTGGAGTACTACCGCGAGCTCAAGGTGGTCAACCTCGGCGCGCAGGTCGCGGTGCCCGAGCTCGTCAACCGCGCCGTGGCCGAGAAGGCCGACGCCGTGCTGGTCTCCCAGGTCGTCACCCAGCGTGACGCGCACCTGCTCAACACCCGCGAGATGTCGGCCGCCTTCCGGGAGGCGTTCGACGACGCCTCGCGGCCCTTGCTCGTCGTCGGCGGGCCGCGCTTCGATGAGGCGATGGCGCCCGACCTCGGCGTCGACCGGATCTTCACCCGCGGCACCACCCCCGGCGAGGTCGCCAGCTACCTCGTCCACCGGCTCGTCCCCGACCCCGAGAGGAAGGCCTCATGAGCAGTACCCGATTGCTCATTCAGCACACCTCGCTCCGGGCCTCGCTACGCTCGTTTCCTCACGAGGAGGCTTCATGAGCGCACCCGAGATCGGCACGCTCGTCGTCCACCGCCGTTACGTCTCCTACGCCGACGCGCACTACGCCGGCAACCTCGTCGACGGCGCCTACAGCTTGGGCCTCTTCGGCGACGTGGCCACCGAGATGTGCATCCGCACCGACGGCGACGAGGGCCTGTTCGCGTCCTACGACGACGTGCAGTTCCGTGCGCCCGTACGCGCCGGTGACATCCTCGAGGTGACCGCCGAACTCGTCCGGGCCGGCACCCGCACACGGGTGTTGACGTTCACTGCGGTCGTCGTCGCGCGCGGCAACCCGGCGGCCGGCGAGTCCGCCGCACAGATGCTCGAGGAGCCGATCATCGCCACCACGGCGAGCGGCACCGTGGTGGTGCCCGCACGAGGCTGAGCCCGGAACATTTCCAGGTTGTTGACGGTTCAACCAGCATGAAGAACATCGGCTTCCTCTCGTTCGGGCACTGGAACCCCTCGCCGCACTCCCAGACGCGTACGGCCGCGGACACGCTCACGCAGTCGATCGAGCTCGCGGTCGCGGCCGAGGAGCTCGGCGTCGACGGGGCGTACTTCCGGGTGCACCACTTCGCCCGCCAGCTGGCCTCGCCGTTCCCGCTGCTGGCCGCGATCGGCGCCCGTACGAACCGCATCGAGATCGGCACCGGCGTGATCGACATGCGCTACGAGAACCCGCTCTACATGGCCGAGGACGCCGGCGCGGCCGACCTGATCTCCGGCGGCCGGCTGCAGCTCGGGATCAGCCGCGGGTCACCGGAGTCGGTGATCGACGGCTTCCGCTACTTCGGCTTCGACCCCGGCGAGGACGACCCGTCCGGCGCCCAGATGGGGCGTACGCATGCGGAGGTGCTGCTCCAGGTGCTCACCGGCGAGGGCTTCGCCCAGCCGAACCCGCGCCCGATGTTCGCCAACCCGCCCGGATTGCTGCGGCCCGAGCCGCACTCCGAGGGCCTGCGCGACCGCATCTGGTGGGGCGCCGGCTCCGACTCGACCGCCCGCTGGGCCGCCGAGCTCGGCATGAACCTGATGAGTTCGACGCTCAAGGAGGACGAGTCCGGCGAGCCCTTCCACGTCCAGCAGCGCAAGCAGATCGACGCGTTCCGCGAGGCCTGGAAGGCCGCCGGCCACGAGCGCGAGCCGCGGGTCTCGGTCAGCCGCAGCATCTTCGCGCTGACCAATGACATGGATCGCGCGTACTTCGGCCAGGACCGCAACTCCCAGGACCAGGTCGGTCAGATCGACGACTTCCAGGCGATCTTCGGCCGTTCGTACGCCGCCGAGCCCGACCAGCTCGTCGAGCAACTGCGCGGCGACGAGGCCATCGCTGCCGCCGACACCCTCCTGCTGACCGTGCCCAACCAGCTCGGCGTCGACTACAACGCCCACGTCCTCGAGTCGATCCTCACCCACGTCGCGCCTGCGCTCGGTTGGCGCTGACGCGTTCCGGGCGCACCTACACTGTCGCGGATGGGTGAGGCACTGGACGAGGGACCGTTCTTCCACGGCACGATCGCGGACCTGCGGGTGGGTGACCTGCTGACGGCAGGGCGGCCGTCGAACTACAACCCCGCGATCGTGATGAACCACATCTACTTCACCGCGCTGGTCGACGGTGCCGGGCTGGGCGCCGAATTGGCCGCCGAGCTGGCCGGCGGCGACGCGGTACCCCGGGTGTACGCCGTGGAGCCGACCGGCGACTTCGAGAACGACCCCAACGTGACCGACAAGAAGTTCCCGGGCAATCCGACCAGGTCCTACCGCAGCACAGAGCCGCTCCGCGTCGCCGGCGAGATCTCCGAGTGGACCCGGCTGACCCCGGAACAGCTCGACTTCTGGCGTGAGCGCATCGTCGAGCGGTCGCCCGAGGATCGCGGCGAGATCCTCAACTGAGGCGAGCGCCACTCATTGATTCGCTCACCGTTCACCTGGTGAGTGCGCAGCGAATCAATGACAGACGAGTAGTCTCGCGCGATGGTCGCCATCACGCCCCTCACCGAGCAGGACCGTGCCGAGTGGCTCCCGCTGTGGCAGGGGTATCTCACCTTCTACGAGACCGACCTCGACGAGGTCACCACCGAGGCGACGTTCGCGCGCCTCACGTCCCGAGACGGGGCGTACGGCGCGATCGCGCGGGACGACGCCGGCCGGGCGGTCGGGATCGTGCACTGGTTGCCGCATCCGTCGACGTGGTCGACGAGCGACTACACCTACCTCGAGGACCTCTTCGTCGCAGCCGACGTACGTGGCACCGGGGCGGGGCGCGCGCTGATCGCTTATGTGCGCGCCTGGGCCGAGGAGCACGGCTCGAGCCAGGTTTACTGGCTCACGTCCGAGGCCAACACGACTGCCCGCCGGCTCTACGACAAGGTCGCGAACCGCAGCGGCCACATCCACTACGAGATGGAGCTGTAGGCAGTTCGGCTCTTGAGATCGCGACACCCGCGCGGGCAGAAGTCGCCAGCGCGCCACCGGCCGAGCGTGCACGCCACGACGCGGACACACTTCTGCCCGCGCGAATGCAACCGGACCGCCCAGACGGGACGTCGCCCGCAAGAGGGCTAATGTCGGGAGGGTGAGGAAGCGTGTGACGCGCACCCGGGTGAGTCGGATCGACGCCGACGGGACGATCCGCGTCCGCGAGGACCACCTCGCCGCCGAGGAGCCGCTGGAGATCCGGCTCAACGGTCGGCCCCTCGCCGTCACCATGCGTACGCCCGGGCACGACATCGAGCTGGCGCACGGGTTCCTGGTCTCCGAGGGCGTGATCGCTCGGCCCGACGAGGTCGCCACCGCTCGCTACTGTGCGGGCGCCACCGAGGACGGCGTCAACACCTACAACGTGCTCGACGTGCAACTCGCCCCGGGCGTACCGGTCCCCGACTTCGGCCTCGACCGCAACGTGTTCACCTCCTCCTCGTGCGGCGTGTGCGGCAAGGCGAGCATCGACGCGGTCCGCACCGCCTCCCGCTTCGACGTCTCGACAGACGCGGTGACCGTCGACCCGGCGCTCATCGGGGAGCTGCCCGATCGGCTGCGCGAGCGACAGGAGATCTTCGCCCGCACCGGAGGCCTGCACGCGGCCGGCCTCTTCGACGCCGCGACCGGCGAGGCGATCGTGGTCCGCGAGGACGTCGGCCGGCACAACGCCCGTCGACAAGGTCGTCGGCTGGGCGCTGACGCAGGGCCGACTGCCGTTGGCCGGCACCGTCCTGATGGTCTCGGGCCGGGCCAGCTTCGAGCTGGTCCAGAAGGCCTCGATGGCCGGGATCCCCGTGCTCGCGGCGGTCTCGGCACCCTCGTCCCTGGCGGTCGACCTGGCCGCCGACACCGGTCTGACCCTGCTCGGCTTCGTGCGCAACGGCGCGATGGTGGCCTATTCGCGCGCCGACCGAGTCACCGCGACCGGCGCCCAGCCGGGAGAGGCCCCGCTCAAGAAGGAGGCGTGATGGTCAAGCCGCTCGACAAGGACCCCGACGACAGCGACATCAAGGTAGGTCCGCCCGAGGATGTCGCGGTCGGCATCCCCGGCATCTATCACGCGATGGAGCCGGCGGTGGCGAAGATGGGGCCCGTGCGCACCACGAAGCTGATGACGGCGATCAACCAGAAGGACGGCTTCGACTGCATGAGCTGCGCCTGGCCCGATCCGCCCGAGCACCGCAAGACCGCGGAGTTCTGCGAGAACGGCGCGAAGGCGGTCACCTGGGAGGCCAC
>DASVMH010000243.1:0-4968 GCA_036384455.1 Marmoricola sp.
CCTGGGTGGGTGTGGCCAGGCTGGACTACCGGCTGGCCGCTGACCCTGGACCCACCCAGATGGAGGTGGCCGTCACCTTCACCGAACAGCGTGGCCGGACCAGGATCGCTGCGATCGGCGGCCATGACCATCGCTGCCCCCTGTGGCTGCGCGGCACCGCGCGCACCGCGCACGTCGGGCGGCTCTGGGTGGTCGCCCGGAGCGGATCGCTCGCGCGCTATCGGAGCCTGGGGGAGACCGCTCTGCGCCAGGTCGCGATGGTGCTGCCCCGATGGCACGGCGACCTCGTGATCGACATCCCCCGCGACAAGGACGAGCTCGACACGGTCCTCGACGCCGACCCGGCCACGTACGCCAACATCGCCGCGGTGACCACGACCGTCGACGGCTCGCTCGCTCCGCGTGCGCCGATCCACGTCTTCATCAATCCCGCGGTCTTCGGCACCCTCGAGCGCGAGGGCGCGCAGGTCGTGCTCACGCATGAGAGCACGCATGTGGCGACGAAGGGGCCGCTGTCCTCGATGCCGACCTGGCTGCTCGAGGGCTTCGCCGACTACGTGGCGCTCGACCATGCCGGGGTGCCTGTGCAGACGGCCGCGCACCAGATCCTCGCCACCGTCCGAAAGAAGGGCGTCCCGACCCACCTGCCGACGGCGGCCGAGTTGGCCCCGACCGCAGGTGGCCTGGGCGCGAGGTACGAGGAGGCATGGACGGTGTGTCGCTATCTCGCCGCCGCCTATGGCGAGGACGCGCTCGTCGACCTCTATCACCTGGCGAATCGTGGAGTCGGTCTCGGCAAGGCGTTCCCGCAGGCGTTGGGCGTCTCCGAGACAGTGGCCGTCGCAGGGTGGCGCAGCGACCTCGCACGCCTGGCCGGGGTGAGCCTCGGGGGGTGACCCTAGGCTGACGGTCGTGACCCGCTCATCGAGGAGCCCCGACCCACGGCTGAGCCTGGGCGTCACCGCCGTCGGCGCGATCCTCTTCGTCGTGCTGGCACTGCTCCTGGTGCCATGGCACTGGGTGCCCGGCGGACATTACGTGCACGTGGACCCCCGGAACGTGTTCACCGCCGACGAGATCCGGCGTGGGTCGCACTACTCCTCGATGCAGCGTCATCTCGCGTGGACGTCCTATGCGGTCAGCATCGTGGTGCTCCTCGTGCTCGGCTTCACCCGCTGGGGCAGGCACCTCGTTGCGGCGTTGCCCGGCCCGTGGTGGATCCGCACGCCGCTCGCGGTCGCCGCCGTCCTCGTGATCGGCGAGGTGGCGACGGTGTGGTTCGCGATCCGCATGCAGGAACATGCGTTGGCGTACGGGCTGAGCACGCAGGCGTGGGCCGGTTGGTGGTATGACCTCGGCCTCGGCCTGATCGTCAACTGGGTCGGCACCACGATCGCGGTGGTGGCCCTGATCGCGTCCGTCCGTCTTGCCCCGCGCCGCTGGCCGGCGGTCGTGGCGCTGCTCGCGGTCGCACTCGGTGTGCTCGGCTCGTTCGTCTATCCGGTGCTCGTGCAACCGCTGTTCAACAACTTCACCGCGTTGCCGAAGGGCGAGCTGCGCACCCAGATCATGCAGATCGCGAGTCGCGAGCACGTCCACGTCAAGGATGTCCTGGTCGCCGATGCGTCGCGGCAGACGACGACGCTCAACGCCTATGTCTCCGGCTTCGGCAGCACCCGACGCGTCGTCCTGTACGACAACACGGTCCGCGACCTGCCGCGCCGCCAGATCCTGGTCATCGTCGCGCACGAGCTCGGGCACGCGCATCACGACGATGTCGCGATCGGGACGGCGCTGGGTGCTGCCGGCGGGATCGCCGGCGTCGGCCTCCTCGGGTTGGTGCTCGGCACCGGGTGGGTGCGACGCCGCGCCGGCATCGACGATCCGCAGGAGCTGGGCGGGGCCCACGTGGTGCCGCTGGTGCTCGCGCTCGCAGCGGTGGCGACCTTCCTGGTCAGCCCCGTGGAGAACGCGATCAGCCGCGACATCGAGGCCCGTGCCGATCGGGCGTCCATCGAGGCGACTCACGACTATCGGGCGTTCACCGACGTCCAGCGCCGGCTGGCCACCTCATCACTCGCGGACCCGACACCGCCCCGGCTGAGCCAGTTCTGGTGGGGGACCCATCCGAGCGCACTGCAGCGCATCGGCATTGCCGATGCGCTGCAGGATCGTTGAGTCTGTCCGCTCCGCGGGGCCGATCCCATCCCTCCACAAGTGGGATCGGACTCCAGAGCTGGGTCGCTAACAGGCCCCGGTGCCGCTGATATAGCCCGTCACGGTGTTGCATGAGTCGACGTAGAGACCCTGGACGGTGCCGCCGAACAGGTACACCGTGGCGGCGATGACGCCCGCGACCGCGGACACGATCATCGCGTACTCGACGGAACTGGCGCCCTTCTCGGGCTCGTGCTGGTCGCCCCGTCCTTGATGGGCATGCATGGCGTCTCCTCGATTCACCTCGGATTGCACCGAAAATGGCGAAGCGGCCGCGATCCGGTCGCCCGGTTCGCGGCCGCTTCGGAGGATCAGCCGCCGATGGCGGTGTTGACCGTGCCGAACATGGTGTTGATGGTGCCACCGAGGAGGAACACGGCGGCGACGATGACGGCGGCGATGCCGGCGACGAGCAGGCCGTACTCCACGGCGGAGGCACCCTTGTCGTCACGGCGGGCCAGCAGGGTCTCGCGGACCATCAGCAGGGTCGAGTAGACGTGGTTCATGATTGCTCCCTTATTTGATTTCCCAGTTCACCGGCCCCCATCCGGGGTCCCGGGCCGAGCTCCCTCAAGCTCGATGTGACAACTCTCGCAGAACAGGTGAATCCGGGCATCGGCCATGCGGTCGGAGGTTACGACCGGGTCGGACCATTTCCGGCATAGTCCGTTGGGACTATCCGAGAGGTCCGATCAGCCGACAAGATCCTCGCCGAGCAGCCCGAGGCGCAGGGCGGCCATCAGGGCCTGGGCGCGGTTGGTGGCGCCGACCTTCTCGTAGATGCGGGCCACGTGTGCCTTCGCCGTGGATTCGCTGATGTACAGCTGGGCCGCGATGGCGCTGTTGCCCAGGCCCTCGGCAAGCAGTTGCAGCACGTCGTGTTCGCGCTCGGTGAGCCGGGGGGCGGTGGATGTGAGCCGCCGCACCATCGCCTGGGCCAGTTCGGCGCAGGCGAACGTACGGGGGGCGGTGGCCGCCTGTCGTGCTGCGGTGATGACATCGGTGCTCGGAGCGTGCTTGCCCACGAACGCGGACGCGCCGGCGTCCATGGCCGCGAAGATCTGGTCGTCCCCGGCATGCATCGTGAGCACGACGATGCCGACCTCCGGGCGCTCGGCGCGCAGAGTGCGGACGATGTCGAGGCCGGAGCCGTCGGGAAGTCGTACGTCGGTGATCACGACGTCCGGGCCGCAGGCCCTGGCCTGCTCGATCGCGTCCTTGACGCTGCCGGCCTGGCCGACGACCTCGAACCCGCCGGCCCTCGCGAACGCGCCGGCAAGGCCCTGCCTGATGAGCTCATGGTCGTCGACGAGCATCACGGTGAGTTTCTCAGCGGTGGTCATCGGTGCCTCCCAGTGTGACCAGGACCCGTGTCCCGCGGGCGGAGTCGGGGCGCGATTCGACGTCGAGGTGCGCTCCGATCCGTTCGGCGCGCTCGCGCATGATCGCCAGGCCGTGCGAGTCGTTGCGTGGGCGTCCGAGGCCGGCACCGTCGTCGAGGACCTCGATCTCCGCGAGGGGGGCCTCGAGGCGACAGCGAACCCAGATGTTCTCGGCACCGGAGTGCTTCCGAGCGTTGTTCATCGCCTCCTGGATGATGCGCAACAACTGCACCTCCACGTCCGCACGCAGCCTGCTCGGGCCCTCCACGATCGTCTCGTGGACCGTGATCGGCGAGTGGGTGCGGACATGTTGGGCGAGCGCGCTGACGCCCTCACCCAGGGTGCGGTCCTCCGTCACGTCGGCACGAAGACCGAACACGGAGTGGCGGACCTCCTGAAGCACGCGGGTGATCTCCTCGCGGATGCCGTCGAGGTGCGCGTTCGCATCGGGCGCCGAGACGTCGACGCCGTCGATCAGATAGCCGAGTGATGCCAGGTCCTGGGCGATGCCGTCGTGGATCTCGCGGGCCAGCCGTTGCCGTTCCTCACTGGTGGCGCTCGCGGTCACGTCGGCGAACAGCAGGGCGGCTTCCAGGCGGAGCGTGTCCGGCTCGAGGGCCCCATCGATCGTGGAGAGGTGGCTCGCGTCGACGTCGTGACCACGTCCGACGAGCACGGCGACGATGTTCCCGTTGCGGGTGAGCGGGACCGCGACTGCGGTGCCATCGGTCCAAGGGCGCCCGCTGGTGCGTACGGCTTCGGCGCGCGGAAGCACGTCGCGCAGTTCCGCAGCCGCGGAACGTCCCGAGAACTGGATCGCCGCCCAGTTGCCGCTCGCATCCCGTGCCACCAGTGCCGCCGTCTCCAACGGGACGACCTGTCGGGCGCGGTCGAGCAGTCTGCCGGAGATGGTGCCGACCTCGAGACCGTGCGAGAGCCTGCCGCTGACCTGGTGGAGCTGTTCGATGGCCACCAGTGCGTTGCGGTAGTTGCCCTGGGACTCGCTCTCGGTGAGCAGGCGGTGGATCGAGGCGCCGAGCATGCCGATCCCGAAGGCGGTCACCAGCCAGACGATGAGCCGGGCCACCTCGGCACGTTCGAGATCGGTCCCGGTCACGAGGTAGCCGCCCGCCAGAACCCCGGCCTCGAGGGCGAGGACGAGCAGGACCCCGCGCACCCGGCTCCGCAGGCCGGCGATGAGGACGGGCACCGCGAGGTAGGGAACGGCCGTGTCGTTGGCCGGCGAGAGCAGTGAGACGGCGATCGCCACGGCAACCGCCTCCCCGGTGGTCGCCAGCTCGCCGATCGGTCGGGGCAGGAGTGAGATCGCCTGGGCGACGGCCGCGATCGCGGCGACCGTCCCGAGTCC
>DASVMH010000244.1:0-9801 GCA_036384455.1 Marmoricola sp.
GGTTCCCGGGCCCTGACGGACCCGGGAACCACATCGGCGGAGGTGGAGGGATTTGAACCCTCGATGGGGTTGTAGCCCCAAACCCGCTTAGCAGGCGGGCGCCATAGACCGGACTAGGCGACACCTCCCCGCGGGGGAAAGGGTACCGAGAGGCGTACGTAGCGGGAAATCGGGTGCGTCAGTGCGCGCGCTCGAGGAAGCCCCTGACCGTACGCACCAAGTCCTCGGAGTCGCCCTCGACGACGTCGACCGGGATCGTGGTGGTGCGTCCGTCGCGCAGGCGCAGCACCATGCAGCGGGCGCCGGCGACCGCGGCGGTCTTCAGGTCGAGGACGTCGGTCCAGCGGGCGCTCTTCGCTCCCGCGCCGCGGACGACCCCGACCTGATAGCCGGTGCGGTCCAGGTGCAGCACCCGCGAACGGCGGTTGAGCAGGTAGCCGAGCGCGAAGACGAGGACCACCACCAGCACCACGAGCCCGCCGAGGATGCCGGCCGGCAGCTTGGCGAGGGCGATCACGACGGTGGCGACGACGAGGATCACGCCGATGCCCATGAGGCCCGCCCCCATCAGGCGTACGCGCGCGGCGGGGGCGAGGCGGAAGTCGTAGCTGTCGGCGAGGTCCGTCGTCACGAAACCCATTGTCCCGTACGCCTTCCGGCGACGACACGCCGCCCGAAACGGACGACTCGCCGCCAGATCGCGACCGGCCCTTGTCCCCCGCTGTGACCTGAGCCACACTCGGTAGTCCCTTCGGAATTCCTGGAGGTCGACATGGCACTTGACCAGGCGATCGACGAATTCATCTCGACCCTCGAGGGGCCCCGCCGGGGGGCCGACGGCAGGTTCGACTGGACGGAGTGGGCGGACACCGTCCGAAATCAGCTCCGCACCCTGCGCGACGCGCTGCAACGCGAGGCCAAGGATCTGCGCCGCCGTGGCGACGGCTGGCTCGACGCCCGCGACCGCACCACGGACCGTACGCGCCGGCGGCTGGTGCAGCGGCTGGCGGCGATGGGCCCGCGGATCCTCGAGCGGCCCGAAGCGGAGACATCGCTACGGGAGCTGCGCCGGCTGGGCCACGACCTGGAGCACTACCGCCAGCGCGTCCACGACCTGGTGTACGACGCGGTGGCGCTCGAGCTCGGCGGCTCCGAGTAGCTCTCCGTGCCTCTTCGAGGCCGAACGCGCGAGTAACCCCGCGGCGCGAGTAGCGTCGCGCCCATGCCCCGTGCCACCACCACCGAGATCGCGGCCGAGATGGTCGCCAACGTCCTCACCGTGCCCGTGGCCGTCGGCGACGCGGTCGCCGTGGGTGACACCGTGTGCCTGCTGGAGTCGATGAAGATGGAGATCCCGGTGCTCGTCGAGACCGCCGGCACCGTCAGTGAGGTCAAGGTCGTGCCAGGGGACGTGGTCTCCGAGGGCGACGTGCTGGTCGTACTGGCACACTAGAGGCGCTCATGGAAGGCGCGAGCCTTCGAGGAGGGGTGCCGGAGTGGCCGATCGGAACCGCCTTGAAAGCGGTCGTAGCGAGAGCTACCGCGGGTTCGAATCCCGCCCCCTCTGCCAAGTTTAGAAGCTCAACTGGGGCTGTCTGTAGCCATCATGTTAGCCATGTGGGAGCGGCCGGGTCCGGCGGGTGCTGATCAGCGCAGCGCCTCGAACCGCCCCGGTTCGGGACGGTGGGCGTCGGCCTCCTCGTCGCGGCGGGCGCGACGGCCGCGGTTGCCGGTGAGCGCCTGGTCGACGCGGATCACCAGCCAGGCGACGATGAAGCCGAGGACGAGGGTGTAGCCGACGCTGATCGCCGCGGTCTTCGCCGAGACACCGACGACGACGAAGCGGCCTGCGGACGGGGCGGTCAGCGCGGCGCCGAAGGCGCACACCCACCAGCCCTGCCGGCGACGGGCGCGCATGAAGATCCCCCAACACAGGGCCGGGATGCCGAGCAGCACCTCGATCGGGTGCGGAACGGCATGGAGGTGGTCGCGTACGTAGTCGCGGAGATCGTCGAGGTGCCCGATGACCGTCGGGTTCCCCCAGCGGTCGAAGGCGGCGGTGTACGCCAGCGCGAGCACCAGCACCACGGCCGCTGTGATGGCGACGACGTACCCGCGGCGTCCGAGGCCGTGGAAACCGGCGCCGAGGCGGTAGACGATCACGAATGCGGCGAGCAGCGTGAGCCCGAGAACGATCGAGGCGAACCGATCCTGGTGCAGGCCCGCGGCGAACCCGCGACACCCCAGACCGCCGAAGGTCGCGACCACGGCGGCGATCACGGTCTCCACCACCGCGCGACGCACGGTCGGTGCAGGGACCGTCGCCATGATCGCCAGCGACGCGGCGAGCACCGCCATCCCGACCGCGGCCCCACCGAGCAGGGTCTGCCAGCCGGTCGCGGTCGCCACCGCGCCGTACGCGATGACGAGCACCGCCGGGAGCAGCGGACGACCGCCCAGGCGGACACTGAGAGCTGTGGCGTACAACGCCGCGAGCAGCGTCGCGGCGACCCGGGTGCTCCAGTCGGGCAGATCGACATAGAGGCTCGCGATCACGAATCCGCCACAGGCGAGCACCCCGACGACCCCTGCCGCGACGATCGCGCGCACCCGGCGTGAAGCGCTCGCGGGGGTGTCGACGGGCACGCGGGTCCTTGTCGGTCGAGGGCGGATGACAGACGGAAGGCTATCGGCTGCGGCCGCTGCTCAGAGCCGCCGGTTGTCGAGCGACGGGTTGGTCTCGCGGGCTCGTGCAACGTCGCCCAGATCGATCGTCACGGTGAGGACCTCCGGTCCGTCACCCGCCTCGGCCATGACCTCCCCCATCGGCGAGACCACCATGGAGTGGCCGGTGTAGCGAGGACCGGGCTGACCGACTCCCGCCACGAAGGCGACGTTCTCGATCGCGCGCGCCTTGAGCAGAGTGCTCCAGTGGTCGAGCTTCACCGGCCCGGCGACCCACGCGGACGGCACCAGGATCAGCTCGGCGCGCAGTCGTTGTGCGAGCTCCGGGAAGCGCAGGTCGTAACAGGTCATCAGCCCCACGTCGGTGCCGCCGACGTCGATCGCGAGCCAGTCGCGCGGACCGGCGCTGAGCTGGTCGGACTCGCGGAATCCGAACGAGTCGTAGAGGTGGATCTTCCGGTAGCGCGCGTCCATATCGGGCCCGGTCGCCACGAGCGTGTTGTACGGACGGGCGGCGTCGGGCGCCACCTCGAACATCCCCGCGACGATCACCGTGTCGGTGGCGAGCTCGCGCAGCCGGGTGGCGTACGGACCCTCGAAGCTCTGCGCGTAGGGCGCCAGATCGGATCCGGGCTCGCCGAAGTCGCGCGCCGACGCCTCGGGCAGCACGATCACGTCGCTGACCGGCAGCAGCGCCTCCAGTTCGTCGAGGGCGGCGAGATTCTCCTCGGGGTCGAGCGAGGCGGCCCGTTGTACGAGCGTGAGTCGGAGCAGCCGACGCTGCGCACTGTCCTCTGCCACGTCCTCCACCCTGCCAGACTGAGCGCATGGAGCAACCCCCGCTCGGCGCGATCGTGCTCACCGGCGGCACCGCCGTGCGGCTCGACGGCGCCGACAAGGCGTCACTCGAGGTCGGCGGGCGGACGCTCCTCGACCGCGCCCTGGCCAACCTTCCCGACTGTCGCGACGTGGTGGTCGTCGGCCCGGAGGTGCATACCGATCGACCCGTGACGTTCCGCCTCGAGGACCCGCCGTTCGGCGGGCCGGCCGCCGGGCTGATCGCAGGTCTGGGCGGCTTCCCCTTTCGTCCCGAGCGGGTCGCGGTCCTCGCCGTCGACCTGCCGTACGTGACGCCGGCGACATGGGAGCGGCTCGCGGCGGCGTACGCGCGCGACGGCGCCGTCCTCGTCGACGCCGACGGGCGGCGGCAACCGCTGTGCGGCCTCTACGCCACCGCCTCTCTGGCTCGCTCCGGTGGCGACGGAGCACAGGGATCGTCGATGCGCGCACTCCTGGCAGACCTCGATCTCGTCGAGGTCGCCGCGGTGGGTGCCGAGGCGAGAGATGTGGACACGTGGGCCGACGTACGCGATCTTCGTGAATCCGCCCAAGACTGATCCCGCGGAACCTCTTGCCTTGCGGCGCGGTTTGCGCGAAAACTGAGAAGGGTGAACCTGCACGACTGGATTGACGAACTGTGCGACGCCCTCGACGTGGAGATCGACCTCGACGAGTCGCTGGTCCTCGACGTCGCCCGTGAGGCCGCCCATGGCGTAGCTCGTCCCGCCGCCCCGATCACGACGTTCCTGCTCGGCTACGCGGCGGCCGCCTCCGACGGCGACCCCGACGAGATGGATCGCCTCGCCGGTGCCGCGATCGATCTCGCGAAGCGGTGGGACAAGACTCCCGACGTCATCGCCCACGAGGACGACGACCCGGAAGTCGAGGAGGAGCTCGCGGAGGCCTGACCCTAGAGTCAGCTCCATGCGCGCCGTCACCGCACCCGAACCCGGAGGGCCCGACGCCCTCGTCGTCTCCGAGCAGACCGATCCGACCCCTGGCCCCGGCGAGGTCGTGGTCGACGTGGTCGCGTCGGCGGTCAACCGCGCCGACACCCTGCAGCGCATGGGCTTCTACCCGCCTCCGCCGGGGGCGAGCGACGTCCTCGGGCTCGAATGCTCTGGCCGCATCGCGGCGATCGGCGACGGCGTCGTCGGTCATGAGGTGGGCGACGAGGTGTGCGCTCTCCTCGCCGGCGGCGGGTACGCCGAGAAGGTCGTCGTCCCCGCGGGTCAGTTGATGCCCGTACCCACTGGCGTCGACCTGGTCACCGCGGCCGCCCTGCCCGAGGTCGCGTGCACGGTGTGGTCCAACGTCTTCATGATCGCCAACCTGCAGCCCGGCGAGCGCTTCCTCGTCCACGGCGGCGCCGGCGGCATCGGCACCTTCGCGATCCAGCTCGCCTCCGCGCTCGGCGCCGAGGTGTACGCCACCGCGGGCTCCTCCGAGAAGCTCGAGCTGTGCCGGTCGCTGGGAGCGACCCGCGCGATCTCATATCGCGACGAGGACTTCGTGGAGATCCTCAAGGAGGCCGGCGGCGCCGACGTCATCCTCGACAACATGGGCGCGGCCTACCTCGGGCGCAACGTCGACGCCCTGGCCACGCAGGGCCGACTGGTGATCATCGGCATGCAGGGCGGCGTGAAGGGCGAGCTCAACATCGCCACGCTGCTCAACAAGCGCGGCGCCGTGATCGCCACCTCGCTGCGTGCTCGGCCGAGCGCGGAGAAGGCCGCCGTGTGCGCAGCCGTCGCCGAGCACGTGTGGCCGCTGGTCGCGAGCGGGAAGGTACGCCCGATGGTCAACCAGCGCTTCGCCCTCGACGACGTAGCGGATGCGCATCGGCTGATGGACGAGGGCGGGCACAGCGGCAAGATCCTGCTCACGGTCTAGGCAACCGTTCCGGGTACGTTTGGCCGCATGAGTGAGAGCGAGAACGAGGCACCCATCGTGATCGGCCAGGACGGCAGCGCCGCTGTCGTCGTCGATCCCGAGGCGGAGGCCACGGACCTGACCTCCTTGGTCGAGGAGCCCGCGAAGGTGATGCGGATCGGCAGCATGATCCGCCAACTCCTCGACGAGGTGAAGGCCGCTCCCCTCGACGAGCCCGGCCGTGCCCGGCTCGCACAGATCCTGCACACCTCGCTCAACGAGCTCAAGGACGGCCTCGCCCCCGAGCTGGACGAGGAGCTCGACCGCCTGGTGCAGCCCTTCGACCAGTCCACGCCGACCGAGTCCGAGCTCCGGATCGCCCAGGCACAGCTCGTCGGCTGGCTCGAGGGCCTCTTCCACGGCATCCAGACCGCGATCTATGCCCAGCAGATGGCCGCGCGGGCCCAGCTCGAGCAGATGCGCCGGGCGCTGCCGCCCGGCGCGATCCCCGGTGCTGCGATGGGCCAGCCCGGGCAACCCGATGACGGGGACGACAGCGGCGAAGCCGCCCAGTCCCCCGGCCAGGGCGGCATGTACCTCTGAACCGCCCGACGCCGGTGCGGCCGCGCCTGATCGCCACCGACCTCGACGGCACCCTGCTGCGCTCGGACGGGTCGGTCTCCGAGCGGACGGCGGCAGCACTCCTGGCCGCGGAGGGCGCCGGGATCACGGTCGTCTTCGTCACCGGGCGACCGCTTCGCTGGGCACGCGACGTCTTCCCCCACGTGGGCGGGCACGGCCGCGCGATCATCTCCAACGGAGCTCTCGTCTGGGACGTCGCCGCAGACCGCCCGATCGAGGTGCGAGCGATCGCACCCGAGGTCGGGCTGCGCGCCTGCTCCCACTTGCGTGAGGCGGTTCCGGGCACGACGTACGCCGTGGAGACGCTTGCCGGGATCGCTTTGGAGCCGACCTTCCTTGAGCGGCACCGGATCCCCGACGGCGCCCCACGCGGACCGATCGAGGCGATCTTCGCCGCTCCGGTGTTGAAGTTGCTCGCTCGGCACGAGGAACTCGGCCCCCAGGATTTCTGGGACGCCGCGGAGGAGGCGATCGGGGACCTGGTCGAGATCACCTGGTCGTCATCGTCATCGCTGCTGGAGATCAGCGCCCGCGACGTGACCAAAGCGAGCACGCTGGAGGCGATGGCCGCCGCAATGGGCGTCGACCGGAGTGAGGTCGTCGCGTTCGGGGACATGCCGAACGACCTGCCGCTGCTCGCCTGGGCCGGCACCGGCTACGCGATGGCCAACGCCCACCCCTCTGTCCTCGCCGCCACCACTCATCGCGCACCGAGCAATGACGAGGACGGGGTTGCCCAGGTGATCGAGCATCTGATCGCGTGATCCTGCAGCAGCCGCGCGGGCAGAAGGCATCCGGGCGCTCCGCGGTCACGCTCAAGAGCGGCCCGGACATCGACTTGTGCCCGCGCGAGTGCTGCCGAGGTAGCTACGGCTGTCGTGGCAGGGGGCGGGCGAGGACGAGCAGGCCGTCGTCGGTGGGGGCGCGCAACTCGGTGAAGCCGCACTTGGCGAGGACGCGGATGCTGGGGGCGTTCTCGGGCTCGACACTCGCGACGATCCGGACCCCCTCGGCGTCGGTGAGGGCGAGGAGCGCGGTGACGGCTTCGCTCGCCAGGCCGTGGCCCCTCGCCTCGGCGACCAGGCCGTATCCGATCTCCGTCTCGGGCACGCCGTCCCGCTCGACCGGTGGCCCGTGGAATCCGATCGATCCGCAGACGAGCCCGTCCCAGCCACGGACGATGTGCCGCGGGCCCCACGGATCCGGCCCACGCACCATCGAGAAGGCGTCGAGGTCGTCCTGGCGCGGATAGTCGGGGTGCCATTCAGGACGCCGTTCACCGGCCAGACCTGCACGCGCCTCGTCCGCGGTGACGAGCACGAGCCGCAGCCGGTGGGTCGAGACGACGTCGGGCAGCGCCATCAGAAGTAGCGCTCCAGCTCGACCGCGACGCCGTCGTCGTGGACGGTGGCGGTGACGTGGTCGGCGACCGCCTGCACCTCGGGGACGGCCTGGCCCATCACCACTCCGCGGCCGGCCCACTGCAGCATCTCGATGTCGTTGCGGCCATCGCCGATCGCCAGCACGTCCGCCGCAGCCACGCCGAGTTCGCGGGCGACGTATTCGAGTCCACTGGCCTTGGTCACCCCTGCGGGCGAGAGATCGAGCCAGGCGGTCCAGCCGACGACGTAGTTGGTGCCGTGCAGGCCGAGCTTCTCGGCGAGGCGTACGAAGTCCTCCGCGGTGGCATCGGGGTCGCGGATGATCACGCGGCTGACCGGGTCGGCGATCATGTCCTCGAGATCGGTGACGATCATGTCGCCGGAGAGCTCGCGGTCGGGGAAGGGACGGTTGAGGCGGTAGCCGACGCCGCGTTCCTCGACGGCCACCAGCGCCTCGGGATGTTCGGCGACCACCGCGCGGACGGCGTCGCGGGCATCGAAGGTCTCCTCGTGGATCACCTCGAGCGGCGGGTAGCGGAAGATCACCGCGCCGTTGGAGGCGACGACCCACACCGGTTCGTCGGCGTCGTCGAGATCGAGGAGGTCGGCGATGCGGGTCATGCCGTGCGGCGAGCGCCCGCTGGAGAGCACGATGTGGGTGCCCGTTGCGCGAGCGCGCTGGATCACGTCGTAGACCCGCGGCCGGATCACTTCGTACGGCGCGTCGTCGTCACCGACCCAGGCGAGCAGGGTGCCGTCGATGTCGAGGGCGATCAGCTGCGGGGTCCAGGCGTCGACGGGCTCAACCACCGGCGATCGGCTCCAGGACTTCGCGGCCCTGCAGGTAGGGCCGCAGCGCCTCGGGAACACGTACGGAACCGTCCGCCTGCTGATGTGTCTCGAGGACGGCGACGATCGCTCGCGGGATCGCGGTGAGGGTGCCGTTGAGGGTCGCCACCGACGTGGTCTTCCCGTCAGCACGCGTACGGATGTCGAGGCGGCGGGCCTGGAAGTCGGTGCAGTTCGAGGTCGACGTGAGCTCGCGGTACTTGCCCTGCGTCGGGATCCACGCCTCGCAGTCGAATTTCCGGATCGCGCTCAGCCCGAGGTCGCCGGCGGCGGTGTCGATGACCTGGTAGGCCAGCTCGAGCTTGTCGAGGAACTGCTTCTCCCAACCGAGCAGCCGTTCGTGCTCGGCCGCAGCCTCCTCGAGCGTGGTGTAGACGAACATCTCGACCTTGTCGAACCAGTGCACCCGGATGATGCCCTTGGTGTCCTTGCCGTGCGAGCCGGCCTCCTTGCGGAAGCAGGGGCTGAACGCGGCATAGCGAAGGGGAAGCGACTCGGCGTCGAGGATCTCGTCGGAGTGGTAGGCCGCCATCGCGACCTCGGAGGTGCCAACGAGGTACATGTCCTCGCCCTCGATGCGATAGACGTCGTCGGCTGCCTGACCGAGGAAGCCGGTGCCCTCCATCGCCCGTGGCTTGACGAGCGACGGCGCGATCACCTGGGTGAACCCGGCCTCGCGGGCCTGATCCATCGCGAGGTTGACCAGCGCGAACTCCAGCTGCGCGCCGACGCCGGTGAGGAAGTAGAAGCGCGAGCCCGACACCTTCGCCCCGCGCTCCAGGTCGATCGCCCCGAGCATCTGGCCGAGCTCGATGTGGTCGCGCGGTTCGAACCCCTCCGCCGCGAAGTCGCGTGGGGTGCCGACGGTCTCGAGCACGACGAAGTCGTCCTCTCCACCCTCAGGCGCCTCGGGGGCCGCGATGTTGGGGATGTCCTTGAGCGCCGTACGCCAGTCCTCCTCCGCGGCCGCCTGGGTGGCCTCGGCGTCCTTGACGTCGGCGGCGAGGGTCTTGGTGCGTGCGAGGAGGTCGGCACGCTCGTCGCCCTGGGCCTGCGGGATGAGCTTGCTCAGGCTCTTCTGTTCAGCGCGGAGTTGCTCGTAATCCGCGATCGCCGCCCGCCGGCGCTGGTCGGCCTCGAGCGCGCGGTCGACCGACTCGCCGGACAACCCCCGCTTCGCCTGGGCGGCACGGACGGTGTCGGGGTCTTCGCGGAGCAGTCGTGGGTCGATCACGTGTCTCACGATATCGGCCGGGCGCCACCGGATTCCCGGGACGGCATACTGCTCCCGTGCCCGAAGCCAAGAGCCTGCGCCCGCTGCGCCTCACGATCGCCGCGGCGTGCCTCCTCGTCTTCGCCGTGCTGGCCGTCCTGGCGCACCAGGGCTGGCACCCGCTGGCCACTCTCGACCACGACCTCGGGCAGGGCCCGTTCGACTTCACCCGGGACCACACGTGGATGCGGCATCTCGCGATCGGTGTCGGCCATGCCTTCGGCAGCATCGCCCTGACGATCGCGACGGTCGTGGTGG
>DASVMH010000245.1:0-7234 GCA_036384455.1 Marmoricola sp.
TGACGATGCCCTCGGTGGCGGAACGGTGGTGGGTGGCGTTGATGTCGACGCCGACGGAGAGCCGGTCGGGGGCACCGTGGATCGCGGAGCCGATCGAGCCGAGCGTCTCGGCGAGCACCACGGACGCGCCGCCGTGAAGCAGGCCGTACGGCTGAGTGTTGCCCTTCACCGGCATCGTGCCGACGACACGCTGGGCGGACGCCTCCAGGATCTGTACGCCCATCTTCTCGTTGAGCGCGCCCTGGCCCTCGGGTGCGCCGGCCAGGAAGCCGGCCACGTCCACTGGCTGGTCGGCTGGCCGGGTCGTCTCGTTCTGCTCCGTCATGGGCCCATCCTGCCCCCGAGGATGTCGGCGTGAGCCACTAGGGTCGAGGAGTGGCTCGACCCAGACTTCTGCTGCTCGACGGACACTCCTTGGCGTACCGCGCCTTCTTCGCCCTGCCGGTGGAGAACTTCGCCACCGCGGAGGGCCAGTCCACCAACGCCGTCTACGGCTTCACCTCGATGCTGGTCAATGTCCTCCGCGACGAGCAGCCGACGCACGTCGCCGTCGCGTTCGACAAATCGCGACAGACGTTCCGGCTCGCCGAATACAGCGAGTACAAGGCGAAGCGCAACAAGACGCCCGACGAGTTCAAGAGCCAGCTGCCGCTGATCGAGAAGGTGCTCGACTCGTTCCGGATCCAGCATCTCTCCGTCGACGGCTACGAGGCCGACGACATCATCGCGACCTTGACCACCGATGCGCTGGCAGAGGGTTTCGAGGTGCTCATCCTCACCGGTGACCGCGACTCGTTGCAGCTGGTCACCGACGACTCCACCGTGCTCTATCCGATGCGCGGTGTCTCCGATCTGGCCCGGCTCACCCCGGCCGCGGTCGAGGAGAAGTACGGCGTGCCGCCGCACCGCTATCCCGAGCTCGCCGCGCTCGTCGGGGAGCAGTCCGACAACCTGCCGGGCGTGCCCGGTGTCGGTGCCGGCTTCGCGGCGAAGTGGCTCAACACCTACGACGGCCTCGACAACGTGATCGCCCGCGCCGACGAGATCACCGGCAAGAAGGGTGAGTCGCTGCGCGAGCACCTCGACGACGTGATCCGCAACCGCAGGCTCAACGCGCTCGTCCGGGATCTTCCGCTGCCCCTCGAGCCGTCGGCAGCGATCCGCACGGAGTGGGACCGCACCGCCGCGATCGAACTCCTCGACGAGCTGGAGTTCCGCGGCGAGCTGCGCACCCGCATCCTCGACACCCTCGCCCCCGACGAGGAGGTCGCTCCCGAGCCCGGGCTGCAGCTCGACGGGCGGGTCCTGGGTCCGGGGGAGTTGAAGGGCTTCCTCGAGGGGCTCGCGGCCGGCCCGGTCGGGATGCACGTGCGCGGTTCGTGGGGTTCGGGCACAGGCACCGTCGAGGGCGTCGCACTCTGTGACGCCGACGGTGTCGCGGCGTACGCCGACATCGCGGGGCTCACCCTCGAGGACGAGGCTGCGCTCGCCGACTGGCTCGCCGATGAAGACGCCCCCAAGATCGTCCACGACGCCAACGGCCCGTGGCTCGCCCTGCGCGCGCACGGCTGGCAGCTCGGCGGACTCGCCAACGACACCGCCCTGATGGCCTATCTCGTCGCCCCCGACCAGCGGGCGTACGCCCAGGCCGACCTGAGCGTGCGCTACCTCAAGCGCGAGCTGCGCCCGGAGTCCCACGACGAGCAGGAGGCGCTCTTCGAGCCCGGCGACGAGGTGGGCGAGACCGCGATGTTGCACGCACGGGCCACTCTCGACCTCGTCGAGGCGCTCGGCAGTGAGCTCGAGGGACGGGGCGGTTCGGCGTTGCTGCACGACATCGAACTGCCGCTGGTGGGCTCGATCGTGGAGATGGAGAGCCGCGGCATCGCGGTCGACGTCGACCACCTGGAGGCGTTGGAGTCCGAGTTCGGCGACCAGGTCCGAAACGCCGCCCAGGACGCCTACGAGGTGATCGGCAAGGAGATCAACCTCGGCTCGCCCAAGCAACTGCAGGTGGTGCTCTTCGACGAGCTCGACATGCCCAAGACCAAGCGCACCAAGACCGGCTACACCACCGACGCGGATGCGTTGGCGACCCTCTACGAGCAGACCGAACACCCGTTCCTGCAGCATCTCCTCCGTCACCGCGACGTCACCCGGCTGCGCCAGACCGTGGAGGGCCTGCTGAAGTCCACCGCACCCGACGGCCGGATCCACACGACGTTCAACCAGATCGTCGCGGCGACCGGTCGGCTCTCGAGCACCGACCCCAACTTGCAGAACATCCCCGTACGCACGGAGGCCGGGCGACGCATCCGGGAGGCGTTCGTCGTCGGCCAGAGCCCCGACGGGCTGCGCTTCGACACCTTGATGACCGCCGACTACAGCCAGATCGAGATGCGGATCATGGCGCACCTGTCCGAGGACGCCGCGCTGGTCGAGGCCTTCCGGTCCGGGCAGGACTTCCACTCGGTCACCGCCTCCCGGGTCTTCGACGTGCCCGCCGACGCGGTGACCTCCGAGCAGCGCGCGAAGATCAAGGCGATGAACTACGGCCTCGCCTACGGCCTGTCGGCCTACGGCCTGAGCCAACAGTTGCGCATCGACACCGGCGAGGCCCGGGGCCTGATGGATGAATACTTCGAGACGTTCGGAGGGGTGCGCGACTACCTCACCGGGGTGGTGGAGGAGGCTCGGCGCAGCGGGTTCACCGAGACGATCTTCGGCCGGCGGCGTTACCTCCCCGACCTGACCAGCGACAACCGGCAGCGCCGTGAGATGGCTGAGCGGATGGCGCTCAACGCCCCGATCCAGGGCTCGGCGGCCGACATCATCAAGAACGCCATGCTCGGGGTCGATCGCGCGATCGTCGCAGCCGGGCTGCGCTCGCGGATGCTGCTCCAGGTCCATGACGAGCTCGTGCTCGAGGTCGCCCCCGGTGAGCACGACGCCTTGGAGGCGCTGGTGCGCGAGCAGATGGGCGCGGCAGCCGATCTGAGTGTTCCGCTCGACGTCTCGGTGGGCACCGGCCGCAGCTGGCACGACGCCGCGCACTGATTCAGGCGGACGGGACCTCACGACGACCGGTCAGGACGAGCAGGACAGCGGTCGCGGTCACGTCGACGACCAACACCCAGTGCAGGAGGCCGGCGGTGCCGCCGACGACCACACCCGCGACCGCGATGGCGGCGACAGCGGTCCACAACACCGCGACGAGCGCATGGTCCTGGCCCGCGACGATGTCATAGACGAGCACCTGGAGCAGCGACAGTGCGGTGCCGAGGACGGCGAACTGCCACAGGAGCGTCTTGACCGCCGCGTACTCGTCGCCGCCGACGAAGATCAGTGCCAGGTGGGGGAGAAGGGCGGTCCCGGCCACCACCGCGACGCCGAGCAGCGCGACCAGGGCCAGCCCGATACGGCGGCTGTTCCGCCGGGTACTGCCGCCCGAGGCGAGGGCGGGGAACGCGAGCACGATCACGAACTGCGGGAGGAACAGGACGGCCTTGACCAGGATCAGGCCGCCGGCATAGAGCCCCGCAGGGTGCGCGGGCAGCGAGCTGCGGGCGACCAGCACGTCGGTGTTGGTCAGGGCGAGGAACGCGACCAGGGCATGGGAGTTGTGTGCGAGCTCGGTGAGCACGGCCCGCCTACGGCCGGGCGGGAGGGGTGGCCGGGGGCGATCGCGGAGCACGACCCAGCCATACGCGATCGGCACCAGGGCGCCGACCGCCACGCCGGTCATCGCGCCGAGTGCGTCCTGGCGCCACAACATGCCCGCCACACCACCACCCAGACGCCCGATGCCGTTGACGGCATAGAGCGTGGCGACGCTCGGCCAGCGTCGCGCACCCTGGAGGACCCCGGCCTGTCCGAGAGCGACGGCCTGTGCCCACGCGGTCACCGCCACCATCAGCGCGGTCACCCACGAATGCAGATGGAAGACGTGGACGAGCGCCGGTGCGGCGATCAGACACAGCACGCCGAGCGCCGGCGTCAATCGGGCAGTCAGATCGAGCACCTCGTGCTGGCGCAGATCGTGGTCGCCATCGGCCTGGCTCACGCGGCGGGCGCCCGTGGTCTGCAGGCCGAGTCCGACGACGTTGAGGACGAGCAGGAGTCCCATCAGGGCAGCGACCGCACCGAACTCCGAGGGCCCCAGGATGTGTGCGGCGAGGATCGTGAAGCCGTATGTGCACAGGTTGAGCACGATCACCGCGGCGGTCACGAGGGACGCGCTGCGCATCGCGCGAGTCGTCCGAGCTCCCACCCCCAACACGGGCGTGAGTCTCGCACAATGTTCTAGGGTGCACTGCCACGGGAGATGTCCAGGGAGGGATGCGTGCGCGTGAAACGGAGGCTGCCGCGCGCCTGGTCGACGACCACCCTCGTCAGCATCGCGGTCTACGCGCTGTTCCTGCTCGCGCAGCTCGTCCAGGTGCCCGGCCTGGTCACCAACGACACCCGCTCCGAGCTCGCGCAGCGGCCCGGGTCGTTCCTCGCAGGTGCGTTCTCCCTGTGGGACGGCAACGTCGACTTCGGGCAGTTCCAGAACCAGGCGTACGGCTACCTCGTCCCGCAGGGGCCGTACTTCCTGGTCCTGCACGGACTCGGGGTCGCGCCCTGGGTCGCCCAGCGACTGTGGTCCGCGCTGCTCCTGATCGTCGCCTGCGAGGGTGCCCGCCGTGTGGCCCGATGGTGCGGGCTGCCACCGGGCGGCGCCCTGCTGGCCGGCATCGCGTTCGCGTGCTCGCCCCGCCTGCTGGGGACCGTCGGCGTCATCTCCGCGGAGTCGTTGCCCGGCGTGGTGTTGCCCTGGGTCCTGCTGCCGATCCTGGCGGTGATCGCCGGCCGTCAGACACCGTGGCGCGGTGCGGTGCTCAGCGGTGCGGCGGTCGTGCTCATGGGCGGCGTCAACGCGGTCGAGGACGCCGCCTGCCTGGTCCTGCCGCTCATCGTCGTGCTGGTCGCGTGGGGTGAGCGCCGGGTCCGGCCGCGGTTCGTCGGTGCCTGGATGGGTGCGGTGGCGGTCGCCACCGCGTGGTGGTGGCTGCCGCTGCTTCTCCTCGCGCGTTACGGTCCCGCGTTCTACGAGTACGTCGAGAGTTCGACCGACACCACCTCGCTCATCGGCTGGTCGCAGGCCGTTCGGGGCGATGTGAACTGGACCGCCTACTCGGCGCCGAACGGCGTGCCCTGGTGGCCCGGGGCGTGGATGCTCGCGACCACGGGCTGGCTCGTGGTGGCCGCCGCCCTGATCGCCGCGCTCGGCCTGGCGGGACTGACCCGACTCCCGCGCTACCGCAGGCCGCTGGTGGTCTCGGTGGCGCTCGGTCTGGTGATGCTGGTCGTCGGCCACGGCGGCCTGGGTGGGGACCTGGTGTCCTCGGCGGCGCTGCGGCTCCTCGACGGGCCGTTGCAGATCTTCCGCAACGTCCACAAGTTCGATCCGATCGTGCGACTTCCCATCGCGGTCGGCCTGGGGAACCTGGCCGTGGTTGTGGTGGCGGGGATCCGTGAGAGGTGGGGCCGCAGTGAGCCGACCAGGGCCGCCGCGATCCTGGTCCCGGTGCTGCTCGGTGGACTCGTGCTCAGCCTCGGCGCGCCCTACGACCTCAACCGGGTGCGCACCCCGGGCTGGCACGAGATCCCGAAGGCCTGGGTGGCCGCCCGCGACTATCTGCGTGCCCACCAGGGCGATCGCACCACCCTGGTCGTGCCCGGCTCGGGTTTCGCCGAGCAACGGTGGGGATGGACGCTGGACGAGCCGCTGCAGACCCTCGGTGGGGTGCATTACGTGAGCCGCGTGCAGGCACCGCTGATCCCGGGGGAGTCGATCCGCTACCTCAGCGCCCTGGACCGGCTGGTCTCGACCGGTCGCGCGACGACGAGGCTCGATGCGATGCTCGCCCGCGCGGGGATCGGGTACGTGCTGGTCCGCAGGGATCTCGCCGACGCCGCAGGGGCACCGCTTCCCGAGCTCTCCGATGTCTCCGCACGTGCGGCCGGTCTGATCCCGGTGGCACAGTTCGGTGGTGCTGAGCAGGGCGGCCCGATGATCGGGATCTACCGGGTGCCGGACCGGCTGCCCACGGTCCGGGCGACGCCGGCGTCGCAGGTCCGGGCCTTCCGCGGCGGGCCCGAGGCGATCCCGCTGCTCGAGAGCGCGGGGTTGCTGCCCCGAGATGTCGCGGCGGAGCAGGTCACCCGGGGCACGTCGATCACCACCGACACCCCTCAACGCCGCGAGATCGCCTTCGGCGAGTTGGGTGCGCCGGCGGCGATCCTCGGTGCCGGCGAGCGCTATCGGGTCAGGCGCGCTGCCCACGACTATCCGGCGGGAAGCACCGGCGCCGACGTCGCGGCGCGCTACGCCGGGCTGAAGTCGTTGACCGCCTCGTCGTCGCAGGGATACGGCGACACGGCCGGCGAGATCGTGCCGGCCGCGGGGCCGTACGCCGCGATCGACGACGATCCGGCGACGCGTTGGGTCTCCAACCCCCAGAGCGACCCGCGTGCGCAGTGGCTCGAGATGAGGTTCACGGAGCCGCGCGCGGTGCACGAGGTCACCATCGCCCCCGTCGTCTCCGACCCGGCGATGGCGCCGATCACGGAGTTGGAGGTGGACGCCGGCACCCAGCACCGGGTCGCTCGGGTCGACGCCCAGACCAGCACTGTGCGGGTCCGGCTCAGCGGTGCGCGGGTCGCAGCGATCAAGGTACGTGTGCTCGCCACCCGTACCGCTGGTCGCCGCCAACCGGTCGCCATCAGCACCATCGCGGTCGACGGGCTGCGGCCGAGGCGTTCCTTCGAGATCCCGGGCACGGTCGACCCCGCAGACGGGTTCGGGTTCAGCACCGAACCGGGCGCCGGCGCCTGCGTCCCGACGGCGACGGCTCCGGACTGCGACGTCGCCCGGATCCGCCAGCCCGAGGAGACCGACGGGATGTCGCGCGCGGTGGACTTCGGTTCGTGGGCCCGGTTGCGCGTGAGCGGCTGGGCGGTCGCGCGGGACACTCCGGACGCGGCGCGACTGCTGGACCCGATCGGAGACCGGCAGCGGGTGGGCGCCTCGAGCGTCTACGGCGACGACCCGATGGTCTCGGCACGATTCGCCTACGACGGCGACCCGGACACCGCCTGGATCTCGGGCACGACCGATTTCGCTCCCACGTTGACGTTCCGGTGGTCGCATCCGCGTCGGATCACGGGCATCAGGATCGCGTCGCCCGCC
>DASVMH010000246.1:0-4517 GCA_036384455.1 Marmoricola sp.
CGGTCTACGACCGGCTCGGGCTCTTCGACGTCTACCACTCGGTGTGGTTCTCGGCGATCTACCTGATGCTGGTCATCTCGCTGGTCGGCTGCATCGTCCCGCGGATGGGCGTCTACTGGCGGGGTCTGCGCTCCAAGCCGCCGGCCGCGCCCCGGAACCTCAGCAGGCTGTCCGAGCATCGGGAGATCACCGTCTCCGCCGGCACCGACGAGACGCTCGACCGGGCGCAGGCACTGCTGCGCCGGCGTCGCTTCTGTATCGTGCGCCGCGGGGATGCGGTCAGCGCCGAGCGCGGCTACCTGCGCGAGGCCGGCAACCTGCTGTTCCACATGTCCGTGTTGGTGGTGCTCGCCGGCGTCGCGATCGGCAACCTGTTCGGCTACACCGGCAGCGTCATCATCGTGACCGGTGGCGGGTTCTCCAACTCGCTGAGCCAGTACGACGACTTCACGCCGGGCACGTTCTTCAACACCTCGTCCCTGGTGCCGTTCTCGTTCCAGGTCAAGGACTTCGACGTCGACTTCATCACCAAGGGCCACGAGGCCGGGATGGCGCATTCGTTCGTCGCCAAGCTTCGCTACCGGCCCGCGCCGTCCGCGTCGTGGCGCGACACGGACATCTCCGTCAACCACCCGCTCAAGCTCGACGGCACCAACATCTATCTGCTCAGCCATGGGTACGCCCCCCACATCACCGTCCGGGACGGCAAGGGCAACGTCATCGCCTCCGGCCCGACGGTCTTCCTTCCGGAGGACGACACCTTCAAGTCCTTCGGTGTGGTGTCCGGTCCCGATGGGGTCGACGCCAAGGGCAAGCCGGAGCAGATCGGGCTCGAGGGCGAGCTCTACCCGACGTACGCCTTCACGATGCAGACCGGGCCGTTCTCGGCCTTCCCCGACGACAAGAACCCCGTCATCTCGATGCTCGCCTACTCCGGCAACCTCGGCCTCGACAACGGTCGGCCGCAATCGATCTACAGCCTCGACAAGGCCGGCCTCAAGCCGATCCGCGATGCCAAGGGCAAGAAGGTCCGCGTGGACCTCAACCTCGGGCACACGACGAAGCTGCCCAACGGCATGGGCTCGGTGACCTTCGACGGAATGAGCCGGTTCGTCAAGATCCAGATCAGCCACAAGCCGTTCGACTGGCTCGCGCTGATCGGCATGGTGCTCGCCCTGGTCGGGCTCCTCGGGTCGCTGTTCATCCGGCCGCGCCGGGTGTGGGTCCGGGTGCGACCCGCAGACGACCCCGCGCGTACTCTCGTGGAGGTGGCCGGGCTGGACCGCACCTCGGGTGGCGGCCTCGGCGCCGAACTCGACGCGATCGTCGCCGCCCTGGCGCCGGCGTCGGCCGCCATAGCGCATGATCAGCACAAGGAGACCTCATGAGCCATTCTGATCTGCCCATTCGGCGCACCCCGCTCCGGGCCTCGCTGCGCTCGTTTCCTCACGGGGTGACCTCATGAGCCATGACCAGTTCGCGGTGCTGAGCAACCAGGCCGTCGCGGCCTGCGGCCTCGTCTATTTCCTCGCCGTGCTGGCCCACCTGTGGCAGTGGGCACTGTTGCGTCGCGCGGCTCCGGCGGTGGTCGAGGAGCGCGCCCTCGTCGGAGCAGGTGCCCCCGCCGCCGAGGTCGGTCCGCCGGCCCATCATGTGTCCGCGGACACCGAGCAGGCCGCCGACCGCGCCGACCTGTTCGGGCGCATCGGCGTCGCGTTGACCGTGGTCGCGGTCGCCATCCACGCCGTCGCGGACGTCTCGCGCGGCCTCGCCGCCGACCCCGTACGCGTGCCCTGGGGCAACATGTACGAGTTCACGATGACCGCGACCCTCATGGTCGGCATCGGATACCTGTTGCTCTACAAGAAGCTGCAGCTGGACTGGCTCGCCCCGATCATCACCTCGTTCATCCTGGTCACCTTGATGGTCGATGTGCTGCTGCTCTACTCGCCGGTGGTGCCGCTGCGTGACGCGCTCGACTCCTACTGGCTGGTGATCCACGTCGTTGCCGCGATCATCGCCACCGGAGCCTTCACGATCGGCGGGATCGCATCGGTGCTCTATCTCGTCCTCGACTGGCGTGAGAAACGTGGCCCGCTCAAGCCCGGCACCTATCTCTCGCGGCTCCCCGGGCTCGACGCGCTGGACCGGATTGCCTACCGCACCCAGGCATTCGCCTTTCCCGTGTGGACCTTCGCGGCCCTGATCGCGGGCCCGATCTGGGCCCAGCACGCATGGGGCTCCTACTGGAACTGGGACCCCAAGGAGGTGTGGGCGTTCATCACATGGGTGGTCTACGCGGCGTACCTGCACGCGCGTGCCACCGCTGGTTGGAAGGGTCGGGCGGCCGCGATCGTCGCGCTCATCGGGCTGGCGACGTTGTGGTTCAACTTCATCGGCATCAACTTCTTCTTCGGCAGCGGGAGCATGCACTCCTATGCCCAGTGAGTTTCGGGGTGTGACCCTGTGAAGGATTTCTGGATCTACACCGGCCTGCGGATCGGTCTGTTCGTCGCCTGCTACGCGGTCTTCGCGGGCGCGTCCGTACTGATCAGTGGCAATGCCGGCGACGCGAACTTCTTGTGGCCGTTCGTCGCTGCCGTGCTCGTCTCCGCCGTGTTGTCCTACAAGGTGCTGCAGACGCCCCGGAACCGATTCGCTCGCCGCGTGCAGGACCGCGCCGAGAGGGCCACGGCCAAGTTCGAGGCGATGAAGTCGCACGAGGACTGAGTCGTGACCCCCGGAATCGACGGACCCGACGGCGGCTGCTGTCGCACGGCGCACTCCGATGCGAGCGGCCGGGCCTGGTCGGCGGAGGCGGTCCGTCGCGTGGAGGCCGACGCCAACCGCTCGGCGGACACGCATCTACACGTCTTCCCGCTGCCGGCGCCGTGGGGCATCGATCTCTACCTCAAGGACGAGTCGGTGCACCCGACCGGATCCCTGAAGCATCGGTTGGCCCGCTCGCTGTTCCTCTACGCCCTGTGCAACGGCTGGATCGATGAAGGCTCCACGATCGTCGAGGCGTCGTCGGGCTCGACGGCGGTGTCGGAGGCGTACTTCGCGCGGCTGATCGGGCTGCCGTTCGTGGCGGTGATGCCGGCGTCGACGTCGCCGGAGAAGATCGCGCTGATCGAGTTCTACGGCGGCCGCTGCCACCTGGTCGACGATCCGGCAGCGATCTACGACGCAGCGCGTGATCTCGCCGCCTCGACGGGCGGGCACTATCTCGACCAGTTCACGTACGCCGAGCGCGCCACCGACTGGCGCGGCAACAACAACATCGCGGAGTCGATCTTCGAGCAGCTCGCGCAGGAGCGACACCCCGTACCCCGCTGGATCGTGGTGGGCGCCGGAACCGGCGGAACCTCCGCCACCATCGGCCGCTACCTGCGCTACCGCCGCTTCGACTCCGAGCTGTGCGTCGTCGACCCGGAGAACTCCGCGTTCTTCGAGGGCTGGGCCGAGGGCGATCCGACGCACGAGACCGGGGTCGGGTCGCGCATCGAGGGCATCGGCCGGCCCCGCGTGGAGCCGTCCTTCCTGCCGTCGGTCGTCGACGCGATGATCTCGGTCCCGGACGCCGCCTCGATCGCCGCCGCACGATGGACCGCCGACGTCCTCGGGCGGCCGGTGGGCGGCTCGACCGGCACGTCCATGTGGGGCGCGCTCCGGCTCATCTCGCAGATGCGTGCCTCGGGCGAGCAGGGCTCCGTGGTGACCCTGCTGTGCGACGGCGGGGAGCGGTACGCCCACACGTACTACAACGACGACTGGCTCGCTGCCCACGACCTCGACATCGCGCCGTACCTCACGACGCTGACCCGGTTCCGTGACACCGGTGAATGGGTCGAGCCGGCCCTTTGAGCCTGCGGACCATCCCGTCATCCGGCCCCGGACGTGCGCGTTCTGGGGCGGAGAGGGACACTTGAGGAATGCCACGTCGACTGCGATCCGCGACCTCCACCCAGGGGCGCAACATGGCTGGGGCGCGTGCGCTCTGGCGCGCCACCGGGATGACCGACAACGACTTCGGCAAGCCGATCATCGCGATCGCCAACTCGTTCACGGAGTTCGTGCCCGGCCACGTACACCTGCGTGACCTCGGCAAGCTCGTCGCGGGCGCGGTCAAGGAGGCCGGCGGCGTCGCCAAGGAGTTCAACACCATCGCGGTCGATGACGGCATCGCGATGGGCCACGGCGGGATGCTCTACTCGCTGCCCAGCCGTGAACTGATCGCCGACTCGGTCGAGTACATGGTCAACGCGCACTGTGCGGACGCGCTCGTGTGCATCTCCAACTGCGACAAGATCACGCCCGGCATGCTCAACGCCGCGCTGCGGCTCAACATCCCGACGATCTTCGTCAGCGGCGGCCCGATGGAGGCCGGCAAGGCCGTCGTCGCCGACGGCGTCGCGAAGACCCACCTGAACCTGATCAACGCGATCAACTACTCCGCCGACGAGAACGTCTCCGACGACGCCCTCGGTCTCGTCTAGGCCAACGCGTGCCCGACG
>DASVMH010000247.1:0-9599 GCA_036384455.1 Marmoricola sp.
TGCGGCACCAGGTCGGCTGCGGTGACGTCGGCGGAGAATTCTTCCCAGACGTACTCCTCGCGTTTGTCGGCCGGCCCTCCATGGAGGTGGAAGCCGACGAGGATGCGGCCCACGGGCTTGAGGAGTCCCCGCAGCGTCGACAGGGCGCGCACCTCGGTGCCCTCCGCCAGGAGCACCATCACGTTGCCGACGACGACGATCAGGTCGAAGGTGCCCTCGGAGTCGGGATCCAGCTCGAGGATGTCCTTGCCCACGACCGGCAGGTCCGGCCAGCGCTTTCGTGACTCGGCGACGAGGACCGGGTCGGGCTCGGCGGCGAGGACGTCGTGGCCCCTTGCCTGCAGGGCGGCCGCGACCCTGCCCATGCCGGCCCCGGCGTCGAGGATGCGTGCGTTGCGTGGTGCGAGTGCGTCCGCCAGGCGGGCCTCCCCGTCGATGTCCTCGCCCGATGCGATCAGGTTGTCGAAACGCTGGAGGTACGGCATCGCGCCGCCCCCTCCCGCCGCCGCCCAGCGGGTTGTCGGGACCGTTCCGTCGCTCACGGGGTCACGGTATCTCGGGTCACATGCGCCCCAGGAATCGCACGGTACCGTGCGAAAACCCGGTTGACCTCGCCAAACTTGGTGCGGTCAACCTCGGTTTCGTGTGTGAAGCAGGGACGCCTGAGCACTCGGCGCGCCCACGAGCCATCAGCCACGAGCCATCAGCCACGCGCCTGCCACGTGATCGTGCCTGCACGGATGGTCGCTCGCACGGATGCAAGATCGGCAACGGTGTCCAGGCGTTCGAGGAGGACGAGGTCAGCCGGTTCGCCGCAGACAACTGTCCCGCTACCGCTGCCCATCGCCTCGGAGGGGTTCGTGGTCAGCATCGTGAGCACATCGTCGATCCCCAGTCCGCACTCTGCGAGTGCGCTCAGCTCGCCGCGGATGTCGTGATCGGGGAGGTAGCCCACGTCGGTGCCGAACAGGAGCCGTCCGCCGGCCGCGGCGAAGCCGCGCAGGGCGTCGTGGATCGGCGCGAGGTACGACCGGTCGCGGGTGACCGTCTGCGCGAACATGTCGAGCGTCGGGATCAGCCACACCCCCCTGGCGGCTGCGTCTCGGAGCAGTCCCTCGGTGCCGTCGGTCTCGTCAGGCACGTGGGCGATCACATCGATGCCGGCATCCAGTGCCACCAACAGGCCCGCACGGTTGGAGGTGTGCGCGAAGGTGGGCGCGTCGCGTTCGTGTGCTGCTCGTACGGCCGCCCGGGCCGGCCCGGGTCGCATCGCCCTGATCCGGTCGCGCGCGACGTACGAGCCGGTGAAGAGCTTGATGACGTCGGCGCCCTTCGAGAGCTGACGACGTGCCACACGCGCGGCTCCGCGGGAAGTGGCCGGAGTGGGCAGTGCCCACCATAAGAACCACGGCACGCTCTCCTTGGTGTAGAACGGCAGCCCGCGCCACGGGCGGATCGCTTCGGTGGCGGTGAGGATGCGAGGTCCCCGGAGGTCACCCTCGTCGATGCGCCGGCGCAGCGGGAACGTGTCTCGGGAGTTCGACGCGAGGTCGATCACCGTGGTGAACCCTCGGGCGCCGAACATGTCGTCGAGGCCGTCCTGGAGCTTCGCCGCATCCGCCCGCGCCGCCCCGGCCCAGACGGGTTCGGTCAGGTGCACGTGGCAGTTCCAGAACCCGGCGGTGAGGAATCCGCCGCGTGCGTCGAGCACCGGTGCTCCCGAGGGTGGGTCGTCGCAGATCCGGCCGGCACGGATGGTGACGTCCGTCGGCTCGGACGGCAACTCCCCGGGTGCCCGTACGACGCGGGCGTTGCGGATCAGCAGGTCCTCCACCCGGCCACTGTGGCAGACGTCAGAGCTTGCGCAGCCGCACCCAGCGGACCGAGTGGTCGTGGTCCTTGCGGAGGACCAGGGTCGCGCGGGAGCGGGTGGGGGCGACGTTGTGCTTGAGGTTGGGGCCGTTGATCTGATCCCAGATGCGACTCGCCTCGGCGACGGCCTCGTCGTGGGAGAGGCCGGCGTACTTCGCGAAGTACGACGCCGGGTCGCGGAAGGCGGTCTCGCGCAGGTGCAGGAAGCGATCGGTGTACCAGCGCTTGATGTCCTTGGTCGCGGCGTCGACGTAGACGGTGAAGTCGAAGAAGTCACTCACGGCCAGGCCGGTGCGTCCGTCAGGGCCCGTGCTTGCGGGCTGGAGCACGTTGAGCCCCTCGACGATGACGATGTCGGGCTTGGAGACGGCAACCCTCTCGTCGGTCACGTCGTAGACCAGGTGGCTGTAGACCGGCGCCTCCACCTCGTCGCGGCCCGACTTGATGTCCATGACGAAGCGCAGCAGCGCCTTGCGGTCGTACGACTCGGGGAAGCCCTTGCGGCCCAACAGTCCACGGCGCTCGAGCTCGGCGTTGGGATAGAGGAATCCGTCGGTGGTCACGAGGGCGACCTTGGGATGGGCGGGCCAGTGCGCGAGGAGTTGCTGCAGCACCCGCGCGGTCGTCGACTTGCCGACCGCGACCGAGCCGGCCAGTCCGATGACGAAGGGCGTCCGCGGTGGCTGCGGCTGTTCGAGGAAGGACTCCTGGGCCCGGTGCAGGTCGCCGGCCGCCTCGACGTACAGACTGAGCAGGCGGGAGAGCGGCAGATAGATGTGGCGCACCTCGTCGAGGTCGAGCTGGTCACCGAGACCGCGGAGGCGCCGGATCTCGTCGGCGGTCAGCGGCTGATCGGCCTCGGCCGCGAGACCGGACCAGGCATCCCGCTCGAGCTCGACGTACGGCGACGCCTCCCCGTGGTTGGGGCCGTGATGCGGAGGCATTCAGGCGCGCTCCACGACCTCACGGATGCGCTCGAGGGTCTGGCGCATGCCGTCGGTGTTGGTCTTGCCCCGGGCCCAGCCGAGCAGCTTCCAATAGACCTTGAAGAACGGGTTCGGGGCGAGCTCGAACGACTCGGTGACGTCACAGCCGTCATCGGTGGGCGTGATCCGGTAGGTCCACGTGTTCATCGGCTTGTCGTTCATCACGACGTCGAAGCCGAACACCTCGCCGGGCACGCACTGGCTGACGCGGCACAGCGTCCAGTAGATGGGGCCGACCCCGTTCCTCTTCACGTGTCCCTTGAAGTACGCGCCCACCTCGGGGCCCGTGGCACCGCGGGTCCACTTCGCCTCGAAGGTCTCGGGGCTGAACTCGCCGATCCGGGTGACGTCGCTGACGAGGTCCCACACGGCCTCGGGGGAGGCAGCCATATGGACGGTGACCGATCCACGCATGGGGGTCAGCCTACGGCGGTCCGCCTTCACCTGAGCCAGACGTCTCGCCGGTAGAGTTGCGCCCATGTGCGGCATCGTGGGTTACGTCGGTGACAAACAGGCCGAGGCCGTTGTCATCGAGGGTCTGCGCCGCCTCGAATACCGCGGCTACGACTCGGCCGGGATCGCGGTCATCGCCGACGGCGAGATCTCCTCGAACAAGCGCGCCGGCAAGCTCGCCAACCTCGAGAAGGCGCTCGACGAGCAGCCCCTCCCGCCCGCGACGACCGGGATCGGACACACGCGGTGGGCCACCCACGGTGCCCCGACGGACGCGAACGCGCACCCCCACCTCGGCCAGACCGGGAGGGTCGCGCTGGTCCACAACGGGATCATCGAGAACTTCGCCTCCCTGCGCGAGGTGCTCTACGCGACCGGGCACAACCTGGTCTCCGAGACCGACACCGAGGTCGCCGCCCACCTGGTCGAGCAGGAGTTGGTCGACGGTGCCGCCGACCTCACCGAGGCGATGCAGCGCACCTGCCGGCGTCTCGAGGGTGCCTTCACGCTGGTGGCGATCGACGCCGAGGATCCGAGCAGGGTGGTGGCGGCCCGTCGCAACTCGCCGCTGGTCGTCGGTCTCGGCGAGGGGGAGAACTTCCTCGGCTCCGACGTCGCCGCCTTCATCGAGCACACCCGTGAGGCCGTCGAGCTGGGTCAGGACCAGGTGGTCACGATCACCGCCGACGGCGTCTCGATCACCGACTTTGCCGGCAACGCGGCCGAGGGCCGCCCGTACCACGTCGACTGGGACCTCTCCGCCGCGGAGAAGGACGGCTACGACTGGTTCATGCGCAAGGAGATCTTCGAGCAACCGCGGGCGGTCGCTGACGCGATGCTCGGTCGGCATGCCGAGGACGGCACCCTGATGCTCGACGAGGTCCGGATCAGCGACGACGAGTTGCGCGACATCGACAAGATCGTGATCGTGGGCTGCGGCACCGCCAACTACGCCGCCCTGGTGGCCAAGTATGCGATCGAGCACTGGACCCGGATCCCCTGCGAGGTCGAGCTCGCGCACGAGTTCCGCTACCGCGACCCGATCCTCTCGCGCAACACACTGGTCGTCGCGATCAGTCAGTCCGGCGAGACCGCCGACACGTTGATGGCGATCCGGCACGCGCGCGCCCAGCGGGCGCGGGTGCTCGCGATCTGCAACACCAACGGATCGACGATCCCGCGCGAGTCCGATGCGGTGATCTACACCCATGCCGGCCCTGAGATCGGGGTCGCCTCCACCAAGGGCTTCCTGACCCAGTTGATCGCCTGCTACCTGCTCGGGCTCTATCTCGCCCAGGTGCGTGGGCTGAAGTTCGGTGACGAGATCGGCGCGATCGTCGACGAGCTCGATGCGATGCCCGCGCGGGTGCAGCAGATGCTCGACGCCGCCGACGCGACGTACGCACTCGCACGCGAGCTCCGCGACTCCGCGACGGTGCTCTTCCTCGGCCGCCACGTCGGTTTCCCGATCGCGCTGGAGGGCGCGCTGAAGCTCAAGGAGCTGGCCTACCTCCACGCCGAGGGGTTCGCGGCCGGCGAGCTCAAGCACGGTCCGATCGCGCTGATCGAGGAGGGGCTGCCGGTCTTCTGCATCGTGCCCCCGCGCGGTCGCGACCAACTGCACGACAAGATGATCAGCGCGATCCAGGAGATCCGGGCCCGCGGTGCCCGCACGATCGTGCTCGCGGAACAGGGCGACGACGAGGTCAGGCCGTACGCCGACACCCTGATCGAGCTCCCCGTCGTACCGACCCTGCTGCAGCCGGTCGTCGCGGCGGTGCCGCTGCAGCTGTTCGCCTGCGAGCTGGCGACCGTGCTCGGGCACGACGTCGACCAGCCGCGCAACCTGGCCAAGTCCGTCACGGTCGAGTGAGCTCGTGGTGAGTCCTCTGTGAGCGGTGGGATCGTCGGCGTCGGCATCGACGTCGTCGACATCGGCCGCTTCGAGGAGTCGATCACCCGCACGCCCCGCTTGATCGACAAGCTGTTCACCGCCGCCGAGGCCGAGCTGCCGCTGTCGTCGCTGGCTGCCCGGTTCGCCGCCAAGGAGGCCATCGCCAAGGCGCTCGGTGCGCCCGGCGATCTCGAGTGGCACGACGCCGAGGTGGTCCGCGACGACTCGGGTCAGCCGCGCTTCGTCGTCCGCGGCACGGTGGCCGCCCGGCTGGCAGCGCTCGGAGGCGGCGACATCTCGCTGTCCCTGTCCCACGACGCCGGGATCGCCGCCGCGATCGTGGTCATCACCTGACGCAGGGCGCGACGGCCCCGCTGCGCTGCTACTGGTTGACCACCGTGATCTGGCAGTTCTTCTTGAGGTAGGGCAACAACGGCTTGGCCGCGCCGGCCAGCTCCTTGGCATGAGCGCCCAACTGGGCCGTGTCCATGGAGGCGAAGTTGTAGTCGGCGGCCGTGTAGAGGGCGGCCAAGGAGCTCCACGCGCTGTCGTACTTCTGCATCGCGGCCTTGATCGCCGAGGGCGCGGCGGCGGTCATCGCGCGGGTGCCGCTGGTGATCACCGGCACCGTCTTGCGCATGTAGCCCGCGAAGCTGGCCGGGACCAGGCCGCCGTAGGAGGAGAACTTCGTCCAGTAGGCCTGCTCGACCTTGTTCCAGGAGCGGGCGGCCGTGCAGAAGGCTGTGGTCGAGCCGCCGGCCGAGGACTCGGACCCGCCGGAGCCGGAGGAGGCGGAGCTGGAGGAGCCGGAGGCGGACCCGCCCGTGCCGGTACCCGCGTCGGACCCGCCGGATCCTCCGCAACCGCCGAGGATCGTCAGGCTCACCAGGGCGGCGGCCAGTAGAAGTCGCTTCATCATCTGGGCACCTTCCGCACGGGCGACCGGCGGCCGCACGGGTCACAACGTAGGGCGGCCGGACGCCGTCGGCATCCGTGGAAACACCTAGAGGATCAGGGGTAGAGCGACCACACCACCGGGGGGATGTGGGCGGCGACCGCGGCCGCGAAGTCTGCTGCCTGTTCGATCCAGCTCGGCGTGAGCGGGTGCATCGCCGCGATGATCGGGTCGGTCTCGAAGCGCTCCACCACGATGAGCCGGGAGTCGTGGAGCCCCCAGGTCATCGCGGGCAGCTCCAGCAACGTCTCCATCATCCGGGGATCGATGATCGCGCTGGCCAGGCGCGGATCCGCGCACCGGACGAACACCTTGTCGTTGAACTCCCCGCTCTCGAACTCCTGTCCGTGGATCGCGAGCAGCCCCATCGCTGCGGTGACCGCGGTGCGGGGTCCGGCCATCAGCGGTGTCGGCACCCGGTGCTGCAGCGGGATCTGGAGGGCCCGGCCGATGGCGACCTCGACGGCGCTCGCCTCCCCGCTGGTGGGGGTCTTCGTCGTGACGAGGGAGTACGCCACGAACGGCCATGCGCCTCGGGTGCCACGCACGATGTCGTGGATCGCCCGATCGCGCAGCCCGGTGTCGAGGACGAGGTCCGTGTCGGCCGGCGTCGCCCGCGGGGCGTAGCGGCAGCCCGTGGCTGCGGCGTACTGCATGAGCGCGGTGTTCGGACGGACCTCATGCGGATCGGCCACCCTCGGCCGACGCCTGCTCCGGCTGCGGACCAGGACGGCGACGAGGAGCACGAAGCCGGCGAGACCGATCAACGGACCTGGATGCACGGCGACACCCTCGTGGCGCCGCGAACGGGGCGTCAAGCAGATCGCGAACAGTTAGGTGTTTCCACGGATACGGCGCGCAGTACCGGAAAACTAGCCTGCCTGCATGGTCATCGAAGCGACGGGGATCATGGCGACCCCGATCCCGAAGTACGTCGCGATCGGGGTGGTCATCGTCGTTGGGCTGGTCGTCCTCAACAGACTCGATCTGCGCCGTCAGCGCGCGCGGCGGCGCCGCAAGAACAACTCGGTGGAGCACTACGCGAGCCGGCACGGCTACCGGTACGCCGCCCTCGACGACTCCGTGGACCCGGGCTGGTCGGTGTGGCCCTTCGACGACCAGCAGATCGTCCCCGACACGGTCGCGCACCGGAACGTGATCCGCGGGACCAGCGGCGACCGGGAGTTCGTGACCTTCGAATACGTCCGGATCGTACGCACGGGGAACGCCCATGAGACGACCCACGCAGGCGCGGGCACCCGCTTCTGGCGGACGTCGGTGGTGGCCGTGCGGACCCCTGCCGCGTGGTCACCGAAGGTCTCCATCGCGGGTCACAGCGGGGTCAGCGCACTGACGAACGTCGTCACCGGGGGCGTGGCCGTCAACTACCTGACGTCGCAGAAGACCGGCGACCGCGGCTTCGACCTCCGCTTCCAGGTGACGACCGAGGACGCGGACTTCGCCAAGCGGTTGCTCAACGATCGCGTCCGCGCCGCGCTCCTGGCGACCAGGGTCAGCCAGCGCCAGAACGCGTTCGCCGCCGGTAGCGGCTATCGGGTCGCGCTCGACCTGGGCTGGCTGATGGTGATCGAGGGTGCCGAGGATCCCGACGTCCGGCTCCGCGAGGGTCTGGCCGCCATCGCAGCCGTGCTCGACAACGCCGACCCCGGCATCTGGCCACAGGCGCGCATGAGCGGCTGATCACTGCAGGACGTTAGGGATTGCAGGCGTAGAAGCGCTGTCTGAACTCAGGAATCGTCGGGTCACTGCCGAGCGTTTGATCGCTCAGTCCCTGCGCCTTGCTGTTCACACCTCGGCTCATCACCGAGGTGCACCCGGGTCTTCGCCTTTGGTGACCGCGTGATAGCTGATGTTGAGACTCCCACCTCGGCTCATCACCGAGGTGCACGCCACGCCAGCTGCATCATGAGGGCTCCGCGCGCCAGGTGTTGAGACTCCCACCTCGGCTCATCACCGAGGTGCACCAGTCACGATGTAGTGCCATGTAGGCAAGTGCGAGTTGAGACTCCCACCTCGGCTCATCACCGAGGTGCACCCGGCACGATGGGCATGTCGATCAACACCGCCGCCGGGTTGAGACTCCCACCTCGGCTCATCACCGAGGTGCACAAGATGCTGCAGGAGATCAACGCGCCTTCCATCAAGTTGAGACTCCCACCTCGGCTCATCACCGAGGTGCACCGGCAGCCGCCACGAGATAGCCGGCGTCGTCGGTGTAGTTGAGACTCCCACCTCGGCTCATCACCGAGGTGCACCACCAGCGAGTGATGGCCTCCTGGTGGGTCGCGAAGTTGAGACTCCCACCTCGGCTCATCACCGAGGTGCACCCCCTCTCGCACGGATACGTGCGTCCTCCAGCGGAGCGTTGAGACTCCCACCTCGGCTCATCACCGAGGTGCACGTACGGCTTCGGCAAGATGCCGACCGCGGCCTTGGGGTTGAGACTCCCACCTCGGCTCATCACCGAGGTGCACCGACCTATGGCCCCGACGCGCGCCCGACGATCTGGTTGAGACTCCCACCTCGGCTCATCACCGAGGTGCACCGCCGCCATCGACGGCGACGAGGCAAGCAACGACGAGTTGAGACTCCCACCTCGGCTCATCACCGAGGTGCACCCGTCTCGCCAGCCTCGAATCGGGTGACGGTCGAGTTGAGACTCCCACCTCGGCTCATCACCGAGGTGCACCGCCGTGACGTCGTAGATCGTGAAGTTGGTACCGGTGTTGAGACTCCCACCTCGGCTCATCACCGAGGTGCACGTCGTGAGCCGGCGGCGGTAGGTGGTGCCGTCGACCGTGTTGAGACTCCCACCTCGGCTCATCACCGAGGTGCACACCCGGCCCGTCATGTGCACGACGATGATCGCCCCCGGTTGAGACTCCCACCTCGGCTCATCACCGAGGTGCACCCCGGACCCGGATGGAGCCGTTCTGGCCGTCCTTCGTGTTGAGACTCCCACCTCGGCTCATCACCGAGGTGCACTGGGGCCCCTTCTCACAGGTCTGCCCTCAGCATGAAGTGTTGAGACTCCCACCTCGGCTCATCACCGAGGTGCACCCGGCACAGACCTACACGTTCACCTGCGTGGCCAAGTTGAGACTCCCACCTCGGCTCATCACCGAGGTGCACACCTGCGCGCGATCCTCGACATGGCTGACCGCCTCGTTGAGACTCCCACCTCGGCTCATCACCGAGGTGCACGTGGCCGACGATCACGCCGCCGAAGACGGTGTCGTTGTTGAGACTCCCACCTCGGCTCATCACCGAGGTGCACCGGGCTCGATGTCCGGGACCGGCGGCTGGGACCGGCTGTTGAGACTCCCACCTCGGCTCATCACCGAGGTGCACGTTCCTGCACCGCGTGCAGGTCCGCATCGCCAACCGGTTGAGACTCCCACCTCGGCTCATCACCGAG
>DASVMH010000248.1:0-3568 GCA_036384455.1 Marmoricola sp.
GCCGGAGAACATCTGCCACCTCCTGGCCCCTACGCCGCCTCAACACCGGCCTCTTACTCCACTTTCCACCACCTTACTCCACAATCCCCCACCGTCAACCACATCTGCACCCATTTCCTCCCCGGTCCTCCCCGACCCGCCCGATCCCGCTCCCTGTCCATGCGGTGACCTAGGCTGGGCGCGTGCTTCACGATCTCGACGCCACCGACTCCCTCGATGCCCTGCGCACCGTCACCGATCGCGTACGGGCCGCGATCGAGACCGTCATCGAGGGCAAGCCCGACGTCGCCCGTGCCGCCGTGGTGGCTCTGCTCGCCGAGGGCCATCTGCTCATCGAGGACGTCCCCGGAGTCGGCAAGACGATGCTGAGCAAGGCGCTGGCCCGCTCCATCGATTCGACCGTGCGCCGCATCCAGTTCACCCCGGACCTGCTGCCCTCGGACATCACCGGCGTCTCGGTCTTCAACCAGGAGACCCGCGAATTCGAATTCCGCCCGGGCGGCGTGTTCGCCAACATCGTGATCGGCGACGAGATCAACCGCGCCTCGCCCAAGACCCAGTCCGCGATGTTGGAGTGCATGGAGGAGCGCCAGGTCACCATCGACGGCGCCACCTATGCCCTCGAGGCCCCGTTCATGGTCGTGGCCACGCAGAACCCTCTCGAGATGGAGGGCACCTACGCCCTGCCCGAGGCTCAGCGGGACCGGTTCCTGGCGCGCGTCTCGATGGGCTACCCGGTCGCGCAGGCCGAGATCGCGATGCTCTCCGCCCGGGCCGGTCGCAGCCCGCTCGACGAACTCGAACCGGTCACCGACGCCCACGAGATCGTCAAACTGATCGAGGTGGTGTCGCGGGTGCATGTCGCCGAGCCGGTGCACCGCTACGTCGTCGACATCGCCGCCGCGACGCGCACCTCCCCGGAGTTGCGCCTCGGCGCCTCGCCGCGAGCCACCCTGCATCTGGTGCGCGCGGCCAAGGCGACCGCTGCGATGGCCGGGCGCGGTTTCGTGGTCCCCGACGACGTGTTCGCCCTGGCGCCGACCGTGTTGGCGCACCGGCTGGTGCCGACCGTGGACACCACGATGAGTGGCCGCACGGCCGAGGACGTCCTCGAGACGATCCTCGCCCGCGTCCCGGTGCCCGCCGGTGGACCCATGGGCCCAGATGCGTGAAGCGCTGCGATCGCTGACCGCCCGCGGTCGAGGGTTCCTCGCCGCAGGGGTCACCGCCGCCGTGTGCGGATTCCTTCTCGGGGAGCGCGACCTGGTCGGGATCGGTGTCCTCGCCGCCGCGGTGCCGCTGGCGACCGCCGCCTGGGTCTCGCTCTCGCGCCACGACCTCTCGGTCGCGCGCACGTTGTCCGCGCCGCAGGTGGAGGTCGGTGCCTCGGTCACCGTCCGTGTGGAGATCGAGAACCGTGCTGCCCGCACGCCCCGGTTGCTGTTCGAGGACCACGTTCCGTACGCGCTCGGCGCCCGGCCGCGGGCCGCGATCGAACCGCTCGGCGCCGGCGACCACGCAGGCTTCGAGTACACGCTGCGCAGCGACGTGCGCGGCAGCTACCCGGTCGGACCCGCCCACGTCCGCATCGCCGAGCCGTTCGGGATGCTCGCGCTGCGCCGGTCCTTCCACACCGTCGAACACCTCGTCGTCACACCCCGGGTCGAGCCGTTGCCGGCGATCGCCCTGGCCGGCGCCCAGGTCGGCGCCGGCGATCAGCGTCCGCGCGCCTTCGCCGGCGGCAACGCCACCGACGTCACCGTCCGCGAATATCGCCTCGGCGACGACCGGCGGCGGGTGCATTGGCGCAGCACCGCCCACACCGGCACGTTGATGGTGCGCCGCGACGAGCGGCCCCGACAGACACGCTGCACGCTGCTCATCGACAACCGCGAACGGGCCCATCGTGGTCGCGGCGCCGGCTCGTCCCTGGAGTCCGCTGTCCGCACGGGTGCGTCGATCGCGATCCATCTGGCCGGACTCGGCTATCAGGTGCGGATGGTCACGGCCACCGGCGAGGACCTCGGCCACGGGTGGCACGACGGCGGCGCGATGCTCAACACGCGCTCCCTGCTCGCCGGACTCGCGATGCTGCCGGCGGAGCCGAGTTCCACGCTCGCGACCGACTGGATCGACGAAACGGTCTCCAGCAGCCTGTTCCTGGCGGTGCTGGGCGCGGTGGACGAGGCCGACCACCCCTTCTTCTCCCGCGTGGGCCGCGTGGGGGGCGCCAAGTACGGCGTCGTCCTCGACGTCGACGCGTGGGCAGCACGTGACCGCAGCGAGTCGCCGACGACCCCGATCACCCCGTGGCTGCAAGCGATCGGCTGGCGAGCCACCGAGATCGGCCCGACGACCCAGCTCGCCTCGGCATGGCAGGAACTCGGGCGATGAGCCGTCACGCCGGCAACCGCGGCCCGGCGGTCCCCGAGGGCATCCCTCTCGCCCTCGCCGGAGGACTCGCAGCGTGGGCGGCCGGGTGCTCGTGGATCCCGATGTTCGCCGCCCCCGAGAAGTTCCTGGTCCCCGGCGCCATCGGCGCACTCCTCATCGTCATCGTCGGGTGGCTGGCCCGACTCCGCGGCACCCCCGCGATCGTGATCGTGGCCGCGCAACTCGTCATCAGCTACGCACTCACGGCGCTGTGGTTCTCCCCCGCGCGCGGCGGACGAGGCGTCCGTGACCTCGGAGCCCTCCCCGACGCCCTCGTCCACGGCGCCCGGCAGATCAACACCTACGCATCGCCCGCGCCCGAGCGATTCGGTGACGTCGCGATCTTCCTGTGCATCTGCCTCATGCTCCTCACGCTCGGCATCGATCTAGTGGCGGGCACGCTGCGACGCGCCCCGGTGGCGGGATTGTTGCTGCTCCTCGCGGTGACGGTGCCGATCAGCGTCCTGAGCGAACGACTCTCTCCTTGGGTCTTCGTGCTGACCGGGGCCGCGTTCCTCGGCCTGCTCGCACTGGCCCACGGTCGCGACGTGCATGCATGGGGTCGTCGTGTCGCCGCAGTGTCTCCGGTACGCCGCTCCCCGGCGTCGCCGGGCGCCGTCATCGGTGCCGGGTGTCTCGCCGCGGCCGTGTTGATGTCAGGTGTCCTCCCGGTCTCGCACGGGATCTTCAACCATCACTCGGACTCGGGCGCGGGCAACGGCACCCGCGGCATCACGCTCGCCAACCCGCTCATCGACCTGCGTCGCGACCTGGTGCAGATGAGCCATACCCCGCTGGTCACCGTCCGCACCAACGACCCTGATCCGTCGTACGTCCAGTTGAGCGTCCTCGACGACTTCACCGGCAACCAGTGGCGCGCGTCCGAACGAAAACTCCCGGAGTCGAACAAACTCCCGGCGATCCTGCCGCCGGCGTCGGGTCTCTCCCCGAGCCAGGCGGGGCGCAACACCCGTTGGACGATGACGCTCGCCCCCACGTTCACGACGTCGTGGCTCCCCGTCCCCACACCCACGTCCGAGGTCGACGTGACCGGTGACTGGCGCTTCGACGCCCGCACGCTCGACATCGTCGACACCGCCGAGCACCCGCCGGGCGGCGCACTGACCTACCACGT
>DASVMH010000249.1:0-12993 GCA_036384455.1 Marmoricola sp.
CAGGCGCCGGCCTTCGGAGCCGGCTTCGGCGCGGGCGGGTCGGAGAAGGTCGCCGGGGTCGGCTCAGCCTGGGGGCCACCGCCGCCGAAACACCCGGAAACCAGCAGCGCCGCGGCGAGGCCCATGAGAAGGCCGAGAAGAAGGCGTCTCATCGGTCCGTCCTCGCCCAGCAGACCGCGCGCCGGTTGCCCGCCTGCCACTCCGCCCTGTGGAACCACGTGTAGGCGAACGCGTAGTCGGGGGCGTAGCCCATCCACGCGCCGACCGCATCGGAGCAGTAGTCGCGGGCGCGCACCTCGGAGAAGCGGTCGCCGGGGTAGGGATCGCCCGGCTGGCCGAGCTTGATCGCACTCACGGCCCGCCAGTCGTGGCTCTGTGAGCACGGCAGCCGGGTCGCGGTCTTGAAGGACTTCCCTCGCCGGCACGACATCCACGCGTCCGGGGGATCGCCATGGAAGAGCGCGCGAGCCGTACGCGGCAGGGCACGCAGTTTCGTCGCCCCGGACGCACCGCCGACGACGTCACAGCGGAACCAACGCGCGCCCTTCGACCAGCCCTTCTCCGACGGAGCGAACCACGCCCAGCTCAGCTCGATGCGCAGCGCGACCGAGTCGTCGATGTCGAGGAACTTCTCGTACGCCGGGGTGCACCTGTCGAAGACGTACGCCCCCTGCGCCTTGGTGTCGTAGTCCTTGCCCAGCTTCGCCGGGAAGCGACCCACGAGGAAGGTCTGCGCGGTATGCGTCTTCGTGCACGGCACCGGCGTGGTGTCGTCGGTGTGGTGGGTGAGGTCGTCGGCGTCGAGGTTGCGGCAGGCCAACCGCTTGGGCGCGGTCCTGGAGTCGGACGGGCCACTGCCGCCACCGCAGCCGGCGAGGGCGGGCGCGACGACGAGGACGGCGAGCAGCAGGCACAGGTGTGTGCGGCGCATCGCTGGCTCCCTCCTCCTCGGCGCGCTCGATCGTATCGGCAGCCTTCGGGAGCCGGGCGGTCAGAGCAGGGCGGCGAGGGTGGCGCCCAACTCGTACGCCCGCGCGTCGGTCTCCTCGGTGACCGCACCCATGACATCGAGGATGTCGAAGGACTGCTTCCACCCGAGTGCGCCCACGATGGAGAGCACCGACCGGATCGCGCCGGTGGTGTCGTAGCGGCCGTGCACGTAGAGGCCGAACGGGCGGCCCTTCGTCGCGCCCTCGGACTCACCGGCCCCGCCATTCGGGTCGAGCGCCCCGCCGACGGCGAGGAAGGTCGAATCGAAGAAGTGCTTGAGGGCGCCACTCATGTAGCCGAAGTTCGCGCTCGAGCCGAGGACGTACCCGTCCGCCGCGAGCACGTCGTCGGCGCTCGCCTCGAGCGCGGGGCGTACGACCACCTCCACGCCCTCGATCGCCTCGTCGCCCGCGCCCGCCACCACCGCATCCGTCAGTCGCTGCAGCGACCGGGTCGGGGAGTGGTGCACGATCAGCAACCGGGGCATACGGGCCACCGTAGCCGTGCGCTACGATCAGCCCATCATGACGCGCAGCCTCCTCCTTGGATGCCGTAGCGAGGTCTGAGAAGCCGGACCCCTCGCTGCGGAGTGATTGCGTGCGCCGGCACCTCCCAGCAATCCGAAGAGGATCCTCATGACTCTGCAACACTCCGGCTTCGCCAACACCCAGCGCCCCGGCGGCATGCCGGTCGGTCGCTACAAGGCTTTCGAGCCGATCGACCTGCCCGACCGCACCTGGCCGAACAACCCGATCACCAAGGCGCCGCGGTGGCTCTCCACCGACCTGCGCGACGGCAACCAGGCGCTCATCGACCCGATGACGCCGGCCCGCAAGATGCGGATGTTCAAGCTGCTCGTCGACATGGGCTACAAGGAGATCGAGGTCGGCTTCCCGTCCGCGAGCGAGACCGACTTCAACTTCGTACGCCAGCTCATCGAGGGTGACCACGTCCCCGAGGACGTCACCATCTCGGTGCTGACCCAGGCGCGCGAGGATCTGATCGAGTGCACCACGCAGTCGCTGGTCGGCGTCCACCACGCGAACATCCACCTCTACAACGCGCTCGCGCCGCTGTTCCGCCGGGTGGTCTTCCGTGCCAGCAAGGACGAGATCAAGGACATCGCCGTCCGTGGCACCGAGCTGGTGATGAAGTATTCCGAGGGCAATCTCGCCAAGACGGTCATCGGGTACGAGTACAGCCCCGAGATCTTCACCGGCACCGAGCTGCCGTTCTCCGTCGAGGTCTGCGAGGCGGTCAGCGACGTCTGGCAGCCCGACGACGGCCGCGAGATCATCCTCAACCTGCCTGCGACCGTCGAGATGGCCACGCCGAACGTCTATGCCGACCAGATCGAGTGGTTCTCCCGGCAGCTCACGCGACGCGAGTCCACCACGATCAGCCTGCACCCGCACAACGACCGCGGCACCGCCGTCGCCGCCACCGAGCTGGCGATGATGGCCGGCGCCGACCGCGTCGAGGGCTGCCTCTTCGGCCACGGCGAGCGCACCGGCAACGTCGACCTGGTGACGCTGGCGATGAACCTGTTCAGCCAGGGCATCGAGCCGATGATCGACCTGAGCGACATCGACGAGATCCGGCGCACCGTGGAGTACTGCACCGGGCTGCCGGTGCACCCGCGGCACCCGTACGCCGGCGACCTCGTCTACACGGCGTTCTCCGGCTCCCACCAGGACGCGATCAAGAAGGGCCTGGAGGACCTCGACACGCAGGCCGAGGAGAAGGGCGTGCCCGTGGGCGAGCTGCCGTGGGAGGCGCCCTACCTGCCGATCGACCCCAAGGACGTCGGCCGCACCTACGAGGCCGTCATCAGGGTCAACAGCCAGTCCGGCAAGGGCGGCGTGGCGTACCTGCTGAAGTCCGAACACAAGCTCGACCTGCCGCGCCGGCTGCAGATCGAGTTCAGCGGTGCCGTGCAGCGGCACACCGACGACGAGGGCGGCGAGATGTCGCCCGACGAGATCTGGGAGTCCTTCCGCGCCGAATACCTCGACCGCGAGGCCCCGCTGAAGCTCAACTCCGTGCACACCTCGTCGGCGGCGGGGGAGAAGGACGCCCTCGACGTCAACGTCTATGTCGACGGCGAGCTGAAGGCGCTCTCGGGCGTCGGCAACGGCCCGCTCGACGCATTCGTCAACGCGATCGACGGCGAGGGCTACGACGTCCGCGTCCTCGACTACGCCGAGCACGCACTCAGCTCCGGCGGCGACGCGATCGCCGCGGCGTACGTCGAGTGCGCGGTCAACGGCCAGGTGCTGTGGGGTGTCGGACTCGATCCGAACATCGTCACCGCCTCGCTCAAAGCCGTGATCAGTGCGGTCAACCGCGCCGGTTGACCGTCGACGTCGTTAGGGTGTCGTCCGTGGCACTTGTGAGCGAGCGGATCGGCCAGTTCCTCCACGACGGACACCGGCTCGAATACACCGAGTACGGCGGCGGCGACCGCTGGGTGGTGCTGATGCCCGGACTGCTGATGCCGAGACGGATGCAGCAGCCGCTCGCGCGGACGCTCGCGGCCGCCGGCAACCACGTCGTCACCCTGGACCCGCTCGGGCACGGCCGCTCGGACAAGCCGGCCGACCCGAGTGCGTACTCGATGACGGCGTTCGGCGAACAGGCGGTCGGCCTGCTCGACCACCTCGGCGCCGAACGTGCGGTGATCGGCGGCACCTCGCTGGGGGCGAACGTCTCCCTCGAGGTCGCCGACATCGCCCCGGAACGGGTGTCGGGTCTGCTCGTGGAGATGCCGGTGCTCGACAACGCCGTCGAGGCCGGGATCCTCGCCTTCGGCCCGATGCTGTTCGTGTCGCGGTTCCTGCCGGTGGCCGTACGAGCGACGCGGGCGGCGACCGCCTGGGTGCCGCGAGGAGTCGTCCCGTTCTGGATCGGGATCGGCCTCGACACCCTCAACCAACGCCCCGCTGCGATGGCGGCCTTCGTGCACGGTGTCTTCTTCGGGCGGATCGCGCCACCGGCGTCGCGACGGCGCCGGATCGATGCACCGGCACTCGTCGTCGGGCATCACAAGGACCCGATCCACCCGTTCGCCGACGCCGAGATGCTTGCGGCGGAGTTGCCGGACTCGACGTTCGTCCCCGCCGAGGGGATCGGCGAGTGGCGGTTCGCCCCCGAGCGCCTCAACGAGATCGCCGTCGACTTCTGCGAGCGGATCGCGCAGGGCGGACCGGCGTCCCGACTCCAGCACGGCTGATCGGCCCGGGCCGATGGGACGGATCGACGAGCGGGCACTCTTCGAGGCGGTGGCACGCCGCATCGGCGATGCCCGGGTGCCCCAGGCGATCGTCGTCGTCCCACTCGCCGTCGACGTCGCCTTCCGGTTCGCCGGGGCGTGGGACGACCCGTGGCGGTCGAGCGCACTGGCCGGCTACGGCGTGCTGCTGCTCGCCTGCCTCGTCTCGGCGCCCGGTCCTCGACTGCGCGATCCGCGGTTGGTCGCGTTGGTGCCGGTGCTCGACATCATCGCGATCGGACTGCTCCGGCTGACGATCGGCTCCCCGGTCGGCATCGCGCTGGTCATCCCGGCGATCTGGCTCGCCCTGCTGCTCGCACGTACGGGTGTGGCCGTCGCCGTCGTGGTGACCGCGGTCGCGTTGATCCTGCCGGGCATGGCCGAGATCAACGTGACGCTGGACATCGTCGATCGTGCAGTCCTGATCATGCTGATCGTCGTGCTGACCTCGAGCCTGGTGGCGCTCACCCGAAGCAGCATGATCCAGCAGCAGGCGAAGCTCGAAGGAGTGCTGCGCACCGTCAACGTCGGGGTGATGACCATCGATCGGGACGGTCACGTCCAGACGACCAATCCGCGTCAGGACGAGTTCCTCGCGTTGGCGGATCCGTACGGCCTCGAGGCGGGAAGGTCGTTCATCTTCCAACGCGACGCCACCACCCCGGTCTCGCCGGACGACTATCCGATGGCCCGGTCCCTGCGCGGCGAGGAGTACAGCGGATACGTGATCTGGATCGGCGAGGATCCGTCGGCCCGCCGGGCGGTGTCCGTGTCGTCGCGCAATCTGCGCGACGAGACCGGTGCCCTGGACGGTGGCGTCATGGCCGCCCAGGACGTCACCGATCTCATCCGCGCGCTCGCGGTCAAGGACGACTTCATCCGGGCGGTCTCCCACGAGTTGCGGACGCCGCTGACGTCGATCCTCGGCTATCTCGATCTCGCGTCGGAGCTCGAGCTCGACGACGAGTTGAGAGGGTGGATCGAGCCGGCGCTCCGGAACGGTGATCGTCTCGCTCGGGTGGTCAACGACCTGATCGGCAGCGCCCGGCACGCTGGATTCGCGCTGGAGATGCGCGCGGTCCGCCTCGACCAGGTGGTCGCCGACACCGTCGCGGACCTGCAGGTGATGGCCGTGGGTGCGGAGGTGCGGTTGACGACCGGTCGGATCGAGGGGGCTCCGGTCCATGGCGACCCCGACCGGCTCGCGATGGTCGCCGACAACCTCGTGTCCAACGCGATCAAGTACAGCGTTGCGGGCGACGAGGTCACCGTCGAGGTCTATCCCGAGGGCGACCTGGCGATGCTCGTGGTGCGCGACACCGGCGCGGGGATCGCGCCGGAGGACCGGGCGTTCGTGTTCGACCGGTTCTTCCGCTCCGATGACGTCCGCGAACGCGGGCTCCCGGGTGTCGGGCTCGGACTGGCCACGTGCAAAGAGATCGTCGAGGCACACGGCGGCTCGATCGCGATCGCGGAGCGACCGCCACCGGGAGCCGAATTCGTGGTCAGCCTGCCGTTGGAGCCGTCGCGCTGATCGGTGCGGCGGGTCGGCCGCCGATGTGGGGTCGCGCGCGAGAGAATCGGCGGGTGCCTGTCTACAGCGATGAAGCGGTCGTGCTGCGCACGCGCAAACTCGCTGAGGCCGACCGGATCATCACCCTGCTCACCCGCCAGCACGGGGTGGTCAGGGCGGTCGCCAAGGGCGTACGCCGCACCAGCTCCCGCTTCGGCTCGCGGCTCGAACCCTTCACCCACGTCGACCTGCAACTCGCGCAGGGGCGCAACCTCGACACGGTCACCCAGGCGGTGACGCTGGCGCCGTACGGCGCGGTGATCGGTGGCGACTATGACCGCTACACCTCGGCGAGTGTGATGCTCGAGACCGCCGAGCGGCTGGTGGTCGAGGAGCGCGAGCCGTCGCCGCAGCAGTTCCTGCTGCTCGTCGGGGGGCTGCGGGCGATGGCCGCGGGGGAACACCGGCACGGGGACGTGCTCGCGTCGTACCTGCTGCGCTCGTTGGCGGTCGCCGGCTATGCGCCCTCCTTCGACGCCTGCACCCGATGCGGGCTGGCGGGGTTCCACACCGCCTTCCATCCCGGTGCCGGCGGGGTGCTGTGTGCCCGTTGTCGGATGCCGGGGTCGGCGCGGCCCGCGGAGGCGACCGTGCGGCTGTTGGGGGCGCTGCTCTCCGGGGACTGGGCGGTCGTCGATGCCGCCGAGCCCGGGAATCGCAAGGAGGCGCGGGCGCTGGTCACGGCGTACCTCAACTGGCACCTCGAGCGCGACCTGCGGTCGCTGCGGCTGGCCTCGTCTGAGTAGATTCTCGCTCTGTGAGAGACGTGCGCCGGCCCGACCCGCATCCGTCCGGCGCCCGGCCGCCGGCGATCCCGGCCGACCAACTGCCCGAACACGTCGCGATCATCATGGACGGCAACGGACGCTGGGCGAAGGCGCGCGGCCTGCCGCGTACGGACGGACACGCGCGGGGTGAGCAGGTGCTCGTCGACGTGGTGAAGGGCGCGATCGAGATCGGGGTGAAGGCGGTCTCGGCGTACGCCTTCTCGACGGAGAACTGGTCGCGTTCGCCCGACGAGGTGCGCTATCTCATGGGCTTCAACCGCGATGTGATCAAGCGCCGCCGCGAGGAGTTGCACGAGCTCGGGGTGCGCGTGCGCTGGGCCGGGCGCGAGCCGCGGCTGTGGAAGTCGGTGATCAAGGAGCTGCGGATCGCCGAGGAGCTGACGAAGGACAACGACGTCCTCACCCTGACGATGTGCGTCAACTACGGCGGCCGCGCCGAGGTCGCCGACGCCGCCCGAGGGATCGCCCGCGATGTGGCCGCCGGACGACTGCGTGCCGACAAGGTCGACGAGTCGGTGTTCGCGCGCTACCTCTACGTCCCCGAGCTCCCCGACGCCGACATGATCTGGCGCACCTCCGGCGAGCAGCGCCTCTCCAACTACATGCTGCGGCAGGCGGCGTATTCGGAGATGGTCTTCACCGACGTCCTGTGGCCCGATGTCGACCGCCGCGACCTGTGGCGGGCCATCGAGATCTTCGCGGACCGCAACCGCCGCTTCGGCTCCGCCTGACCCCGCTCAGACCCCATAAGAATGCGCTTCCGACGCCGCCACGCTGCCATGTAACGCGGGGTTATTGCCTGTGCACAAGGGCCAGGGCGTGCCAGGGCCGCACCAGCGCTGGCGTACATGTAGGTGGGGTGTTGGTGCGCGGGCGGGGCGTTCTGGGGCTTGTACACAAGCAAGAGAGCTTGTCTACAAGGGGAGGGACTGCCCGCAGCAACACCAACACCCCCACCACATCAGGACGGCGGGCCTCGGCGGGTCAGTGCTCGTCGTAGTGGCCCTCGTGGAGGGCATGGCGATGGCCGTCATGGACGTAGTCGACGTGGTCGCCGTGCTCGATCGCCAGGTGGCCGCAGCCGGGGCCGTGGCGGTGGCGGTGCTCGGCGCGACCGTACGCCGTGGTGGCGTCGGGGTCGGCATCCTCGACGGGGAAGGGAACTCGGGCCGCACGGCGGCGCTGCAACACCAGGCCGACGGGTGAGGTGAGCGCGAAGGCCGCGAGCGCGCAGAGCACGATCGTGGGCCCGGCCGGGATGTCGACGTACGCCGTCACGGAGAGCCCGAGCACGGCGCAGACCCCGCCGATCACGGTCGCGACCGCCATGGTGCTGCGAAAGCCGCGCGTGAACAGTTGGGCCGTCGCGACCGGGATGATCATCAGTGCGCTGACCAGCAACAGGCCGACGGTACGCATGGCGATGCTCACCGAGACCGCGCCGAGCACGGAGATCAGCACGTTGTAGAACGTTGCCGGCAGCCCTGCCGTGCGCGCGAACGCCTCGTCGTTGGCGACCGAGAAGAGCTGCGGCAGCAAGGTGACCGCGAGGATGAGGACCACGATCGCGAGGGTGACGCTGACCACCAGGTCGCTGTTCGAGATCGAGGTGATGCCGCCGAAGAGGTAGCTCTGCATGGCGAAGGCGCCGTTGCCCGCCAGGCTGACGAGCACCAGACCGCCGGCGATGCCGCCGTAGAACAGCAGCGCCAGCGCCACGTCGCCGGAGGCCTTGCCGCTGACCCGGATCAGCTCGATGAGCAGCGCACCGACGACGGCGGTGAGGATCGCGGTGATCGTCGGGGAGGTGCCGGTCAGCAGGCCGAGCGCGACGCCGGTGACACAGACGTGCCCGATGCCGTCGCCGAGGAGGGCGAGCCGACGCTGGACGAGGTACGTGCCGACGGCCGGTGCGGCCAGGCCGGTGACGGCGGCGGCGAGGAGCGCGCGGAGCATGAACGGCTCGAGGAAGATCCCCATCACGACTCCTCGGGATGGTCGAAGGGGGCCTGGACGAAGTAGTCGCCGCTGCGCGCGTGCGGTGGGTGGTGCTCGTGGGCGTGACCGTCCGGATGCGGTCCCGCAGTCGGTGGGCCGTTGTAGACGACACGACCGTCGCGGAGGGTCACGACACGATCGATGAGTGGCTCGAACGGCCCGAGTTCGTGCAGCACGACGACGATGGTCAGACCGCTGACCGCCATCTCCCGCAGCGTGTTCGCGATCTCCTGTTGACTGGCGAGGTCGACGCCGGCGTTCGGTTCGTCGAGGACCAACAGGTCCGGCTCGACGGCGAGCGCCCGCGCGACCAGCACGCGCTGTTGCTGCCCGCCCGAGAGCGTGGCGATCGTGTGGTGGGCCCGGTCGGCCAGGCCGACGACGGCGATCGCGTTCGCGACGGCGCTCCGGTCCGCTGCGCGCATGGGTACGAAGGGGCGCCGGTGCGCGATCCGGCCGCTGGCGACCACTTCGGCCACCGTCGCCGGGACACCCTGGGCGATCGTGGACCGCTGCGGGACGTACCCCAGTCGGTGCCAGTCGCGGAACCGTGCCGCCGGCGTGCCGAAGAGCGTCAAGGACCCGTGCGCGGTCGGGTTCAGCCCCAACAGGGCGCGGACGAGGGTCGACTTGCCTGAGCCGTTCGCTCCCGTGATCGCGACGACCTCTCCCCGGCGTACGTGGAGGTCGACGTCGCGGACGATCGGCCGACCACCCAGCACGACGCCCAACGACGAGGCCTCAAGGACGGGGACGGACGTGTTCATGAGCAGCCGTTCGCCTTCTTGATGGCGGCGAGGTTCTGGCGCATCAGCGTGAGGTAGTCGGCGCTGGAGTCATCGGGGGTGAGGCCCTCGATCGGATCCAGCACGGCTGTGGTGATCCCGAGGTCGGAGGCCAGGGTGTCGGCCATCTTCGGACTGGCCAGCCGCTCGGAGAAGACGGTGGTGATCTTGTCCTTGCGGATCAGTGAGGAGAGCTGGGAGAGGTGCTTGGCCGACGGCTCGGCGTCGGGGGAGAGCCCGGCGATGGGCTCGATGTCGAGGTGGTAGCGACGGCCGAGGTATTCGAACGCGTCATGGGAGACGACCAGCGTGCGGGTGCGGCAGTGCGCGAGCCCGGTGCGGTAGTCCTCGTCGAGGCGCTTGAGGTCGCGTTGCATGCGGTCGTCCTCGGCGTCGTAGGACGCCTTGTCGGCCGGGTCCACCTTGACCATCAGGTGCGTGAACGCAGTGGCGACCTTGGCGAGCAGGGTGGGGTCCTGCCAGAAGTGCGGGTCGCCGTTGTCCATGCTCTCGCCGTTGGTCGCCTCCTCGCCGGGGACCGGTGGCTTCAGGGGAACGACCGTCGTCGTGTCGAGGACGTGTCCGGGCCCGTCGTTGGCGACGGCTCCGTCGACGGCGGGGGAGACGCCCTTCTCGTAGATCACCACGTCGGCACCGGAGATCTTCGCTGCCTGGCGCACCGTGAGCTCGAGATCGTGCGGCTCGACCCCGGGTCCGGTGAGGTCGGTGACCTCGGCCTGGTCGCCGACGATGCGCTGGGCGACGAACTGGAGGGGGTAGAACGAGGCGATGACTTGAGGGAGGTCGCTGTGGGAGTCCGCGGAGCACCCGCTGAGCGTCGCTGTGAGGGTGAGTGCGAGCGTGCCGACGGCCAGCCGGCTGCGTCCTCTCTTCAACATGAGAATCATTCTCATTAAGCGGGGGACCGATGTCAAATCCATTGGCGCGCGCTCGATAGTGTTGCCCCTTGCCATGCAGCCCGCGCCCGCGCAGCCAGCCGGGCCCAACCCCTCAGGAGTCATCAGTGGCCAAGCCGCAGCCCACCGCCGTCGACAACGTCGTCTCGCTCGCGAAGCGACGCGGCTTCGTCTACCCGTGCGGAGACATCTACGGCGGGACCCGCAGCGCCTGGGACTACGGCCCCCTCGGGGTGGAGCTCAAGGAGAACATCAAGCGGCAGTGGTGGCGCTCGATGGTGCAGAGCCGCGACGACATCGTCGGCCTCGACTCGAGCGTGATCCTGCCGCGCCAGACCTGGGAGGCCTCCGGCCACGTCTCGACCTTCACCGACCCGCTGACGGAGTGCCAGTCGTGCCACAAGCGGTTCCGGGCCGACCACCTGCAGGAGGAGTACGCCGAGAAACAGGCCAAGAAGGGCAAGGAGATCTCTCCCGATGACGTCGACCTCACGGAGATCGCCTGCCCCAACTGCGGCACCCGGGGTGCCTGGACCGAGCCGCGCCAGTTCTCCGGCCTGTTGAAGACCTACCTCGGCGTCGTCGAGGACGAGTCCGGTCTGCACTACCTGCGCCCGGAGACCGCTCAGGGCATCTTCCTCAACTTCCTCAACGTGCTCACCAGCGCACGGATGAAGCCGCCGTTCGGCATCGCCCAGATCGGCAAGAGCTTCCGCAACGAGATCACGCCCGGCAACTTCATCTTCCGCACCCGCGAGTTCGAGCAGATGGAGATGGAGTTCTTCGTCAAGCCCGGCGAGGACGAGGAGTGGCACCAGTACTGGATCGACGAGCGCACGCGGTGGTACACCGGCCTGGGCATCAGCGCCGACAACCTGCGTCACTATGAGCACCCGAAGGAGAAGTTGTCCCACTACTCCAAGCGCACGGTCGACATCGAGTACCGGTTCCAGTTCGCCGGCTCGGAGTGGGGTGAGCTCGAGGGCATCGCCAACCGGACCGACTTCGATCTGTCCACGCATGCCGAGCACTCCGGTAAGGACCTGTCGTACTTCGACCAGGCGACCAACACCCGCTACACGCCGTACGTCATCGAGCCGGCCGCGGGCCTGTCCCGTTCGCTGATGACCTTCCTGGTCGACGCATACACCGAGGACGAGGCCCCCAACACCAAGGGTGGGGTCGACAAGCGCACCGTGCTCCGTCTCGATCCGCGACTCGCGCCGATCAAGGTCGCGGTGTTGCCGTTGAGCCGCAACGAGGACCTCAGCCCCAGGGCGAAGGCGCTCGCCACGGAGTTGCGCCAGACCTGGAACGTCGACTTCGACGACTCCGGTGCGATCGGCCGGCGCTACCGCCGGCAGGACGAGATCGGCACGCCGTACTGCGTCACCGTCGACTTCGACAGCCTCGATGACGGTGCCGCCACCGTCCGTGAGCGCGACACGATGAGCCAGGAGCGGATCTCGCTCGACGGGTTGCGTGCGTGGTTCGCGGAGCGGTTGCTCGGGTGTTGATGACGGTGCGAGGCGGTGCCCGCGGGCACAATGGGCACGTGAGGTCCTCAACCGTACGCGCGCGGCTCACCGGCGTCGCCGCACTCGCCGCACTCGCTCTCGTCGTCGCCGGCTGTGGCGGCTCCGGTTCTTCCGACAAGGCGTCAGCCTCGGCGTCGCCGTCGCCGAGTGTGGCGGTCCCCGACGGCGTCACCTTGACCAAGCCGGGGGAGAAGCTGTCCTTCGGAGACACCGCGGACGTCGCCTACCAGCCCAACCCGCAGCGCAGCACGGTGATCTCGTTGAAGGTCACCAAGGTCGTCCGGGCGAGTATCAAGGACTTCTCCGCCTACGTCCTCGACAAGCGCACCAAGACCTCCACGCCCTACTACGTCCACGTGCAGGTGCAGAACCTCGGCGACGGGAACATCGGCGGCACCGACGTGCCGGTGTGGGCGGTCAACTCCGACGACGTCCTGATCCACTCCTCGACCTTCACCAACGCCTTCGCGCCGTGCCCGTCGCCGGCACTGCCGAAGAGCTTCGGCAACGGCGCGAAGCTCACGACCTGCCTGGTCTACCTGCTGCCCGACCACGGCACCCTCGACGCGGTCAGCTTCCGGCCGCGTCAGGAGGTCGCCGGGATCCAGTGGACCGGCACCGTGATCAGCGCCAAGGCCGACGCGAAGGCCCAGAAGCAGGCCCAGAAGCAGGCCAAGAAGAAGACGAAGAAGGCACAGCCCTGAGTCTGACCCTCGGCAACCTTGAGGTCGCCACCCCCGTGGTGCTCGCCCCGATGGCGGGGATCACCGATGTCGCCTACCGCACGCTGTGCCGCGAGCAGGCGGCCGCGGTGGTTCCGGGCACGCCGGGGCTCTACGTCTGCGAGATGATCACCAGCCGCGGCCTGGTCGAGGGGGACGCCACCACCCGGTCGATGCTGTCCTTCGACGCCGCCGAGACCGTCCGCAGCGTCCAGCTCTACGGCACGGATCCGACGTACCTCGCCAAGGCGACGGAGATCCTGTGCGGCGAGTACGGCGTCACCCACGTCGACCTGAACTTCGGCTGCCCGGTGCCGAAGGTGACCCGCAAGGGCGGTGGTGCGGCGCTGCCGTGGAAGCGCAACCTGCTCGGCGAGATCCTCCGGGCGGTGGTCGCCGCTGCGCAGCCGT
>DASVMH010000250.1:0-15665 GCA_036384455.1 Marmoricola sp.
GCTCGGCGTCGGCGCGCCATCGCCGCGGCGCTGCTCGGCAACCGCACGGGCGGCGGCCCGGGTCTCCTCCTGCGTCTGGGTCTTCGCCGGCTGTGGGCGCAGGCCGCTGGCGCCATCGCGACGCTTGGGCCGACCGCCCTCGAAGCCCGCGGCGATCACCGTGACCCTGACCTCGTCGCCGAGCGCGTCGTCGATCGTCGCGCCGAAGATGATGTTGGCGTCCTGATGCACCGCGTCGGAGACCATCGCCGCGGCCTCGTTGATCTCGAACAGGCCGAGGTCGGAGCCACCGGCGATCGAGAGCAGCACACCCTGGGCCCCGTCGATCGACTCCTCCAGCAGCGGACTGGACACCGCCATCTCGGCGGCCGCGACCGCGCGGTTCTCCCCACGCGCCGAGCCGATGCCCATCAGTGCGGAGCCGGCGTTGGACATCACGGACTTCACATCCGCGAAGTCGAGGTTGATCAATCCCGGCGTCGTGATCAGGTCGGTGATGCCGGAGACACCTTGCAGCAGCACCTGGTCGGCCTGCTTGAAGGCGTCGAGCATGCTGACGCTGCGATCGGAGATCGACAACAACTTGTCGTTGGGGATCACGATCAGCGTGTCGACCTCTTCGCGCAACGTGGCGATGCCGTTCTCGGCCGACCCCGCGCGGCGCCGACCCTCGAAGGCGAACGGGCGGGTCACGACGCCGATGGTCAGCGCCCCGAGCGAGCGGGCGATCTTGGCGACGACCGGCGCGCCACCCGTGCCGGTGCCGCCACCCTCGCCCGCGGTGACGAAGACCATGTCGGCGCCCTTGAGCACCTCTTCGATCTCGTCGGCGTGGTCCTCGGCGGCCTTGGCGCCCACCTCGGGATTCGCCCCGGCGCCCAGGCCCCGGGTCAGTTCGCGGCCGATGTCGAGCTTGACATCGGCGTCACTCATCAACAGGGCCTGCGCATCGGTGTTGATCGCGATGAATTCGACGCCCTTCAACCCGACCTCGATCATCCGGTTGACGGCGTTGACTCCACCTCCACCGATACCCACGACCTTGATCACGGCCAGGTAGTTCTGTGGTGCTGCCACGGCGGCTGCCTCTCGCTCGACGCTGCTCTTGATGGGGTGTCTCTGCTTCGGGGAAGTCCCACCCGCCGGCCCGGAACCCTAACCTTCTAGTGAAGGGTTAACGTTATGTCAACCTGGGGTGGTGAGAACACGGTAGGCACGTCGATCGGGCGGATTGCGGCAACACGCCCGTCGCGCCGCGAAACTTTCAGATTTCTACGGGCGGGTGGCGGGCCGACCGGGGACCGACACGTCGACGAGGTCGACCTTCTTGTGCAGCAACACCTTGGCCACGGCCGCCTTCTGGTCGGAATCGGCGGCACTCCCCCACAACACGCGCTGGCCGTTGTGCATCGAGAGTTCGATGTCGTTCGCGGTGCGCAACTCGATGTAGTCCACCTCGCGCGCCAGCGACCGTGGCAGGGATCCAGCCACCGCGCCGGCCGCGGCGAGGGCGTCGGAATCGGTGGTGGAGGCCGCCTTGATGAGCGGACGTCCGCCCGCATGCTTCACGTGACCGAAGACGACCCCGAACCGATCGAGCAGTTGCAACCCCGCGCCGCGGTCCACGACGGCCACCGGCGTACGCCGAACCACGGTGATCGTGACCGTGTGCGGCCAGGAGCGGGACACCGACGCCGACTCGATCGAGGCGATCGTCTCGACGCGGGCCTTGATCGCGCCGAGGTCGACGCGCGCCAATGGCCTGCCCTCGGGCAGCCGGGCGACGTGTTGCACCCGGCTCGACAACCTCAACCCGACCCCGTCGACCTTCACCGATCTGGCGGCGAGGAGCGAGGAGAAGAACACCGCCCAGAGGCCGGCGACGACGAGGACGGCGCACAGCGCCCCGATGGCGATCGTGCGGCCGCGTCCGGCACGCCACCACCGCCTCCGTCGACGCGCGCTGAGTGGGTCCTTCGACGGACGGCGCAAGAGGTTACGCATCCGTCGCACCGCCTCGGGCGATGAGGTCGAGCACGTCGGGACCCAGCAAGGTGACGTCGCCGGCCCCGAGGGTGAGCACGATGTCTCCGGGCCGGGCGCGGGCCACGAGATGTGCAGCAGTCGCAGCCCACGACGGTTCGTAGACGACGTTGTCGGCGGGGAGCGGGACCGCGGCCGCCACCATGGCGCCACTGACCCCTGGCTCCGGGTCCTCCCGCGCGACGTAGATGTCCATCACGACCACCTCGTCGGCGGCCCCGAGTGCGCGGCCCATCTCCACGCCGAACGCCTTGGTGCGGGAGACCATGTGTGGCTGGAACGCGACGACGACGCGCCCCTCTCCCGCCACCGAGCGGGCAGCCTGGAGGTCGCCCGCGATCTCTTGGGGATGGTGCGCGTAGCTGTCGTAGACCCGCACTCCGGCCGCCTCGCCCTTGAACTCCATGCGCCTGCGGGTGCCGGAGAACGACGCCAACCCACGCGCCACGTCGCTGAATCCGAACCCCAGACGCAGCGCACAGGCCAGCGCGCCGACGGCATCGAGGACGTAGTGGCGCCCGGGGATCTGCAACTCCACCTCGCCGAGTCGCCGGCCGCGGTCGACGACGGTGAACAGCGATCTGTTCCCCTCGAACCGCAGATCCTCCGCCCGGACCTCGGCGGCCTCCGATTCGCCCACGCGCACGACTCTGAGTCCGCTCTGCGTGGCGTGGTCGGCCAGCGCCGCGGCACCCGGGTCGTCGATGCAGGCCACCAGGAAGCCCGCCGGGTCGATCTTCGCGACGAACTCGTCGAAGGCCGCACGATAGGCCTCGACAGTGCCGTAGTTGTCGAGGTGGTCCGCCTCCACGTTGGTGACGACGGCGGCGTACGGCGAGTAGACGAGGAATGCCCCGTCACTCTCGTCCGCCTCGGCGATGAACAACTCACCGGACCCGTCGTGGGCGTTCGAGCCGGACTCGTTGAGCTCGCCCCCGATCGCGAACGAGGGATCCGCGCCGCAGTGCTGCAGGGCGACGGTGAGCAGCGAGGTCGTCGTGGTCTTGCCGTGCGTGCCCGCGATCGCGATCACGGTGCGCTCGGCCATGACGGCGGCCAACGCGGCCGAGCGCGGCAGCAGACGCAGGCCCAGCCTCGCGGCCTCGACGACCTCGGCGTTGTCGGCACGCACCGCGGTCGAGACGACGACTGTGTCCGCGCCGGCCACCTGTGCCGCCGCATGCCCCACGAAACAGGTCGCCCCGAGCGCGCGGAGCGCCTCCAGGGTCGCGGACTCCCGGGCATCACTACCGGTCACCGTGATGCCGCGCGCCAGCATGATCCGGGCGATCCCTGACAGGCCTGCGCCTCCGATGCCGACGAAGTGCACCCGCCCCAACGCGTCGGCGGGCAGGAGGACCTCGGGCACCGGGACCCTCATCGCGACCCCCCGTCGCGCGCGGCGAGCACGATGGCAGCCAGTTTGTCGTCGGCGTCGAGCGGGATCAGGCCGGACGCGGCCCGGCCCATCGTCGCGAGTCGGTGCGGGTCGAGGAGCAGGTCCGGGACCGTCGCACGCACCCAGTCCGTGCTCAGCGCGGCGTCGTCGACCATGAGCCCACCACCCGCATCGACCACCGGCCGGGCATTGAGCGCCTGCTCCCCGTTGCCGATCGGCAGCGGGCAGAAGATCGCCGGGAGGCCCACCCCGGAGACCTCCGTGACGGTGTTGCTCCCCGCCCGGCACAGCACGGCGTCCGCCGCTGCATAGGCGAGATCCATCCGGTCGACGTAGTCGACGACGACGTACGGTGCCCCGCTCACCGGTGGTGCGTCTGCGGCGTTCTTGGGGCCCGTGACATGCAGGACATGGACGCCCGCGGCCGACAACTCGGCGGCGGCGCCCGTGACGGCTGCGTTGATCCGCACCGCACCCTGGCAGCCACCGGTCACCAGCAGCGTCGGTGCGTCGGCGTCGAGCCCGAAATGGCGGCGGGCCTCGGCGCGCAGCGCCTCCCGGTCGAGTGTGGAGATCAACCTGCGGATCGGCAGTCCGATGTACTGCGCGTGCGGCAGCGGCGTCTCGGGGAAGCTGGTCGCGACGTGCTCGGTCAAGCGTGCCCCGAGCTTGTTGGCCATGCCGGGCAGGGCGTTCCCCTCGTGGACGACCAGCGGCAGTTTGCGGGTGCGCGCAGCGAGATAGGCGGGCACGGAGACGTACCCGCCGAAACCGACGACGACATCGGGACGGACCCGGTCGAGGACGTCCAGGGCGGCCCGGCGCGCGGCTCGGACCCGGCCCGGAGTGCGGAACAACTCCGCGCCTGGCCGTCGCGGCAGCGGCACCGGCGGCACCAATTCGAGGGGATACCCGGCAGCCGGGATCACCCGGGTCTCGATGCCACGCGCGGTGCCGAGCGCGACGATCTCGGCGCCGGGTTCGGCACGTTCGAGCGCGGCCGCAGTGGCGAGCAGCGGTGAGGTGTGGCCGGCCGTGCCACCCCCCGCCAGCAGGATCCGGGTCATCGCCGTCCGGTGATCCGCACCGGGGAGGCGGCACGTGAACTGTTGAGCCCCGAGCGGCCCTGCTTGCGGGCCCGCTTGCGATCGCGCAGCGCGGCAGCGGCCTCGGGCTCGTTGCGGGCGAATCCGATCAGCAACCCCATCGCGATCAGCGAGGGCAGCAGCGCGGAGCCACCGTAGGAGACGAGCGGGAGCGGGATGCCGATCACCGGGAGCAGCGCCAGCACCATGCCGACGTTGATGATCATCTGGCCCATGATCCAGATCGTCACCCCGGCGCACACGTAGCGTGCGAAGGTGTCCGTCGTCTCCATGGCCAGCCGGATCGAGGCATAGGCCAGCACTGCGAACAGGCCCAGGACGAGCAGGGTGCCGATCAGGCCGAGCTCCTCGCCCAGGACCGCGAAGATGAAGTCGGTGTGCGCTTCGGGCAGGTTGCCCCACTTCTGCTGGCTGGCGCCCAGACCCTTGCCGAACAGGCCCCCGCTCGCCATGCCCAGCAGGCCGTGTGCCGCCTGCCACCCCGCACCGTGGAAGTCGTTGAACGGGTTCGCGAAGTTGAGGAGCCGCGCGCGACGGACCGGATTGGTCGCCGCGAGGTAGAAGGCGGCGACGCCGACGACGGAGAACGAGATCACGAACAATCGTGCCGGCAGGCCGACCACCCACAGCAGGCCGAGCAGGATCGCGAACAGCACCAGGGCGGTGCCCAGGTCGTGCTCGAGGATGACCAGCCCGGCGATCACGCAGACGCCCGGGACCACCGGGAAGATGGCGTGGGACCACGAGCCGAGCAGACGCTCCTTGCGGGCATAGACGTCGGCGGCCCAGATGATCACCGCGAGTTTCGCGATCTCGGAGGGCTGCAGGCTGAGCGGTCCGAACTCGAGCCAGTTGCGATTGCCGTTGACCGAGTGACCGAGGCCGGTCTGGGTCAGGGCGATCAGTCCGATGGAGCCGACGACGGCCGGCCAGGAGAGCATCCTGAGGAGCCGCGCGGGCATCCGCGTCGCCAGCGTGGCGAGCGGCAGGGCCAGCAGCACCCAGATCAACTGTTTGAGGAAGATGTAGTAGCTGTTGTGGTACTGCGTGTAGGAGTAGACGCTCGATGAGCTGAGCAACATCAGCAGGCCGATGCCGATCAGCATGCCCGCGCTGCCGAGCAGCAGGTAGTACGTCGCCAGCGGCCGACGCAGCACCGCCCGCAACTCGTCGATGCGCTGGCGCAACGGCTCGGGCAGCGATAGGGCGCGACGCGACTGGCGCGACTGCGCGGTGACGCTCACACTGGCTCCCGTCGGTTCATCGACCCATCAGCTCACTGCCGCCGGCGTACGGCCTCGGCGAACGCGTCGCCGCGAGCGCCGTAGTCGGTGAACATGTCCATCGAGGCGCAGCCCGGTGCGAGCAGGATCGCGTCACCGGGGCGGGCCAACCGGACCGCCTCAGCGGCGACACGATCCATCACCGTTGCGGCCACACCTGAAGTCTCCCCAACACCGACGCGGATCACCGGCACATCGGGCGCGTGTCGCGCGAGCGCGTCCGCGATCACCCCGGCGTCCTGGCCGATGAGCACCACGCCACGCAACCGGTCGCGCACTCGGCCGACCAGGTCGTCGAACCGGGCGCCCTTGGCCAGGCCGCCCGCGATCCAGACGACATCGTCGTAGGCCTGCAGGGAGGCGAGGGCCGCGTGGGGGTTGGTCGCCTTGGAGTCGTCCACCCACGTGAAGCCGTCGTTGCTGGGAACCACGGCGATCCGGTGGCCGTCGGGCCGAAAACCGATCAGCGCCTGCCGGATCGCGGCCGGCGGGACCCCGTGGGCGCGCGCGAGTGCAGCGGCGGCGAGGGCGTCCGCGACGAAGTGCGGCGCCGGGCTGGCCAGGTCCGCGAGCGTGCACAACTCGGCGGCCGACGTCTGCCGGTCCTCCACGAACGCCCGGTCGCACAGGACGTCGTCGACGACCCCGAGCATCCCGACGCCCGGCGTGCCGAGGGTGAAACCGATCGCTCGGGCGCCGTCGACGACCTCCGCCTCGCGCACCAGCTGCTCCGTGACCGGGTCGGCGAGGTTGTAGACGCACGCCCGCTCGACCCCGTTGTAGATCCGGCCCTTGTCAGCCGCGTAGGCAGCCATGTCGGGATACCAGTCCAGGTGGTCCTCGGCCACGTTGAGCACCGCTGCGGACTCCGCGCGCACCGACGTCGCCCAGTGCAGTTGGAAGCTCGACAGCTCCACGGCGAGCACGTCGTACGGGGCGACGCCCCCGCCGTGATCGGCCATCACCGCCTCGACCAGCGGGAGTCCGACGTTCCCCGCGGCCACCGTGTGCAGCCCCGCGGCCCCGAGCATGGCGGCGAGCATCCGTACGGTCGTGGTCTTGCCGTTCGTGCCCGTGATCGCGAGCCAGGGCGCCGGTCGTGCGGGGTCGCGCAGCCGCCAGGCGAGCTCGACCTCCCCCCAGATCGGCACGCCCCGAGCCGTTGCCTGCTGCAGCAGGGCCGCATCGGGTCGCCAGCCCGGGGAGGTCACCACGACGTCGACGTCGTCGGGCAGGACGGCCGTGCTGCCGGCGCCCAGGCGTACGTCTGCCCCGAGAATGCCGAGAAGGGTGGCCTGGTCGGGGCGCGGATCCGCGTCGGACTCGTCGAGGGCGATCACATGGGCGCCGAGGTGGGTCAGGTTGTCGGCTGCGGCGAACCCGGAGACGCCCATCCCGGCGACGACCGCACGGACCCCCTCCCAGGAGTCGTCGCGGCCCAGGGAGTGCGGATCCCGACCCATCAGTGGGCGATCCATTCGCCGTAGAAGAGGCCCAGACCCGCAGCCACGAAGAGGCCCGCGATCAGCCAGAACCGGATGACCACGGTCACCTCCTCCCAACCGAGCATCTCGAAGTGATGGTGGAGTGGCGCCATCCGGAAGATGCGTTTGCCGCCGCTCAACTTGAAGTAGCCGACCTGGAGGATCACCGACAGCGTCTGGATGACGAAGAGCCCGCCCATGATCGCGCGCAGGAACTCGGTGCGGGTGAGCACCGCGAGCCCGGCGAGGGCACCACCGAGCGCCAGTGACCCGGTGTCACCCATGAAGATCTGCGCAGGCGACGCGTTCCACCACAAGAACCCGAAGCAGGCACCCGTGATGGCCGCGGCGAAGGCAGCCAGGTCGAGCGGGTCGCGCACGTGATAGCAGGCCGCGGTGCTGGCACGTTCGCACCACTGGTTGCTCTGCCAGATGTTGACGATGATGTACGCCGAGAAGACGAGTCCGGACGCGCCCGTCGCCAGGCCGTCGAGGCCGTCGGTGAGGTTGACCGCGTTGCTCGCACCCGTCACGAGGATCCAGATGAAGATGACGAGCAGGACGGCGGGCACGGTCCATTTCGTGTAGTCGCGGATCAACGAGATGTGCATGCTCGCCGGCCGGACGCCCGCGGCGTCCTTGAACCACGGCGAGAGCACGAGAGCGCCGAAGATCAACGCGACCAGTGTCTGTCCGGCCGCTTTCGCCCAACTCCGCAACCCGAGGTTGCGCTGTTTGTAGATCTTGATGAAGTCGTCGAGGAAACCGACCGTGGCCAGGCCGACGAACAAGAAGATCAGCAACCAGGTCGAGGCCGACGGCGGGTTCTGGGTGATCAGACAGGCCACGAGGTAGCCGACGACCGAGGACATCACGATCACCAGCCCACCCATCGTGGGGGTTCCGCGCTTCACGTGGTGGGTCGTCGGGCCGTCGTCACGGATCAACTGGCCGTAGCCGCGGCGCGCGAAGAACGTGATCGCGAACCGGGTGCCGATCAGGGTGAGGATCACCGACAGCGCACCGGAGAGCAGAATCGCCTTCACTGCCTCGCCCCCTGTGGTCGTCCGTCCGGTGATGTCCGCGCCGTCTCGTCGAGCAGCGCGTAGGCCACCCGCTCGAGTCGTGCCCCGCGCGATGCCTTGATCAGCACCACGTCGTTGCGTTGCACATTGTTGCCCAACCAGGCGACGGCTTCTGCCACCGAGTCCACGTGGCGCGTCGACTTCGCGTCGATGGCGGCGGCGTCGGCGCCGATCACGACGCTGACGTCGATGCCGAGCTCGTCGAGATACCGACCCATCTCGGCGTGGGCGGTGGCCGACGTCCCACCGAGCTCGCGCATCTCGCCGAGCACCGCGACCGTTCGCCGCCCGGTTCGCTCGCCGATCCCGGCGAGGGTGTCGAGCGCGGCCCGCATCGAGTCCGGATTGGCGTTGTACGCGTCGTTGATCACGACCGCGCCGTCCGGACGCTCGTGGACCTCCATCCGCCACGGCGACAGCGCCCTGACCGAGGCGAGCTGCTCGGCGACCGCGGCGAGCGCGAGACCGCTGCTGGTCGCGGCGGCGACCACCGCCGCCGCGTTCAGGGCCTGGTGGGCGCCGAGGAGCTGCATGGCGATCTCGACGCTCTCGCCTCCCACGGTGACGGTGAAGGAGGGCCGGCCGAGATCGTCGAGACGCACGTCCGCGATGCGTACGGTCGCGTCGCCCGCGGTGCCGAAGGTGATCAGGCGCGCGTCGGTGCGCGACGCCATCGCTCGTACGAGCGGGTCGTCGGCGTTGAGCACCGCAGTGCCCTCGGCGCTCAGGGCCTCGACGAGCTCGCCCTTCGCGAGCGCGATGTTGGCCTGCGAGCCGAATTCACCGATGTGGGCGGTGCCGACGTTGAGGACCATCGACAGGTCGGGCCGCGCGATCGCGGTCAACGCCCGCAGGTGGCCGATGCCGCGCGAGCCCATCTCCAGCACCAGGTGTCGTGTCTGCGGCACGGCCCGCAACACCGTCAGCGGGAGCCCGAGCTCGTTGTTGAAGGAGCCATGGGTGGCCACGGTGGGCGCCGCCGCCTCGAGGACGCGCGCGAGGAGATCCTTCGTCGAGGTCTTCCCACTCGATCCGGTCAGCGCGATGACCTGGAGCGACCCGGACCCACGCAGGCGCGCGAGCACGACCCGGGCCAGCTCCTGGAGGGCGGCCCCGACGTCGGCGACGACGACCGTCGGAACACCCGTGGCACGACTCCCGAGGACGGCCGCGGCGCCTCCTGCGACCGCGGCTCCCGCGAACTCGTGGCCGTCCGTGTGCTCGCCGGCGAACGCAGCGAAGAGGCCACCGGGTTCGGGCGCCCGGCTGTCCAGGAACGCCGGCCCGGTGACCAGCACCCCAGCCGCGTCACCGGGACCGTCGACGACTCCGCCCAGGAGCGTGGCGATCTCGTCGAGGCGCAGCGGGATCATCGGCCGGCCCCTCGCGCGGCGAGAGCGGCACGCACCTCGTCGCGGTCGTCGAACGGGTGCACGACGCCGTCGATCTCCTGCCCGGTCTCGTGCCCCTTACCCGCCACCAGGACGGTGTCGCCCGGACCCGCCAGGTCGATCGCCTCCCGGATCGCAGCCCGGCGGCCACCGATCTCGCGCACCTCGGCGATACCGGCATCGGCATCGCGGGCCCCGGCGACGACCTCCGCGCGGATCGAGCCCGGATCCTCGGTGCGCGGGTTGTCATCGGTGACGATCACGACATCGGACAACTCTGCGGCGATGCGGCCCATCAGCGGACGTTTGCCACGGTCGCGGTCGCCGCCGGCCCCGAGGACCACGATCAGCCGACCCGTGGTCATCGGCCGCAGCGCCGCGATCGCCGCCGCGACGGCATCAGGCTTGTGGGCATAGTCGACCACCGCGAGGAAGCCCTGCCCGGAATCGATGCGTTCCAGCCTCCCCGGCACGCCGGGTACGTCGGCCATCGCCGCCGCGATGGCGTGCACGTCGAGCCCGGCCTCCCCCGCCAACGCGAGCGCACACAGCGCGTTGGCCACGTTGAACCGTCCCGGGATCGGCACCCGCACCTGTGCCTCGAGCCCGCCCGGACCGCGGGCCAGGAACGTCGAGCCGTCGGTGCTCTCCACGATCTGCGTCGCCGACCAGTCGGCCGCGCCGTCCTCGAGGGAGAACGTGAGCATCGGGATGCCCGCGACCTCGAGCAGCCGGCGGCCGTACTCGTCGTCGATGTTGGTCAGGCCCCGCCGGGCGCGCTCGGGAGTGAACAGGCTCGCCTTCGCGGCGAAGTAGTCCTCCATGTCGGTGTGGAAGTCGAGGTGGTCACGACCCAGGTTGACGAAGGCGGCGACATCGAAGACCACGCCGTCGACCCGCCCCATGACCAACGCATGGCTCGAGACCTCCATCGCACAGACCTCGACGCCCTCCTCGACCATCCGGGCGAACAGGCCGTGCAGGTCGGGCGACTCCGGCGTCGTCAGCGCCGTCTTGACGTCCGCGCCGGCGATGCGGGTGCCGACCGTCCCGATGGCGGCCGCGGCGATGCCCGCACCCGACATCGCCGCCTCCAGCAGCCGCGTCGTGGTCGTCTTCCCCTGGGTGCCGGTCACCGCGAGCAGGGTGAGTCTCTCGGCCGGCGAGCCGTAGACCTGCGCCGCCACGCGCCCCAGGATCCCCCGCGGAGACGGCGTCACCAGGACGGGGACACCGGTCTCCGCGCCGAGCATCGCCGCGCCCTGTGCGTCCGTGAGCACCGCGACCGCCCCCGCCGAGACCGCAGCTGCGGCGAACCGGGCGCCGTGCACACTCGCCCCCGGCAGCGCGACGTACAGATCCCCCGGGCGTACGCGTTGGGAGCTGAGTGTGACACCGGTGACGGCGGGCAACGGTTGTGCTGCCGGCTCACCGACGGCAGCAACGACATCGCCCAGACCGACCGGGATCGGCCGGACCGGTCGCACCCGCTCGATCCCGGAGCTGTCCACCCCGGTGAGGCTATCGCTCACCAGTAGACATCGAGGTTCGGCGGGGCCGTGCCCGTCGGCGGCACGTCGTACTTCTGGAGAAGGTGGTTCATGATCTGCCGGAACACCGGACCCGCCGTGCCGCTACCGGACGAGGCGCCCTTCGGATGCCGGATGACCACATAGACGGTGAAACGTGGATCGTCGGCCGGAGCGAACCCGGCGAACGACACGTCGTAGAAGCCCTGTGCGTAGCAGTGGCACTTGCCCCCGGGTTCCTGCGCCGTGCCGGTCTTGCCGGCGACCCGGTAGCCCGGGATCGAGGTGGTGGCGCCCGCGGTGCCCTTCCCGGGTGTGGTGACCAACTCCATCATGTGGGTCACCAGGCGCGCGGTGCGCGGGGCGACCACCCGATGGGTCGTCGTCAGGTCGGAGCCGACCTCGACGCCGTCCTTGTCGGTCGCCTTGCCGAGGATCAGGCTGGGCTGGACGTAGACGCCGCCGTTGGCCACGGTGTTGACGGCCGCGGCCATCTGCACCGCGGTGACGGCGACACCCTGGCCGAAGGCGATGTTGGAGTGGGTCAGCTCGGTCCACGTCGACGGATCGGAGAGCAGGCCGCCGGACTCGGCCGGAAGGCCGACGTCCGGGACGGCGCCGAGGCCGAACTTCTTGAGGTATCCGCCGAGGACCGGGCTGCTGATATGCCGGGCGGCGAGCACGGTGCCGATGTTGGAGGACAGCGCGATCACACCACCGAGCGTGAGATGGATGGTGCCGTGCTCGAAGTAGTCGTGGATCACGCGATCAGCGACGTGCAGTTCGGGCGGGACCACGAGTTTGGTCCGGGGCACCACCTTGTGCCGGTCGATCAGCGCGGACATCGTCAGCACCTTCTCGACCGAGCCCGGCTCGTAGACCGCACTGACACCGCGCGCACCCCAGTCGCGCTTGGGCGAGGCACCGCCGTCGTTGGCGTCGACGGTCGGATAGTCGGCCAGCGCCATGATCTGTCCGGTCCGTCGGTCGATCGCGACCGCGGAGCCCGAGGCCGCCTTGCTCTTGAGCACCGCGGAACGCAGCGCACGCTGGGCGAACCATTGCGCGTCGGAGTCGATGGTGAGGTGCAGGGTCTTGCCGTTGATCGGCTTGACCTCGCTGTTCTCCCCCAACGGGATCCGGTTACCGCCACCGACCTCGTACGTCTCCGAGCCGCTCTGACCCTGGAGCAGGTTCTGGAAGCTCGCCTCGAGCCCGGCGGACGGCTGGTTGTCGTCGTTCATGAACCCGGTCAGGTTCGCCGCCAGATCATCACCGGGATAGGTACGCAGCGGGTCGTTGCGCGTCTCCAGGCCGCTGTATCCGGCCTTCTCCACGGCCGCGACGGCCTTGGTCGCCTTCGTCGCCGGGATCCGGCGGGCGACGTACGCGAACCGCTTGCCGGGCAGGGCCAGTTGCTTGAGCGTCTTGAAGTAGTCCAGGCCGAGCTTGTCCGAGAGGATCCGCGCGATCGCAGAGGCGTCGGGCGCGGTCCACTTCGGGTCCGCGATGATCATCAGTCCGGCCACCGATTCGGCGAGCTTCTTCCCGGTCCGGTCGACGATGTCACCGCGCTCGGCGGGCAGGTCCACGTGCACGAACCCTGCTGCCTCGGCACGGGCGGCGTACGCCTGCGAGTCCAGCCCCTGCAACTGCACGAGACGCGCCCCGAACAGCGACAACAGCATCGTGATCACCAGCAGCGCGACCCGCAGACGCAGGTGCACCGCTCCGCGCACAGAACTGCGAGGGCCGGGCCGGGTGCGCGGGCGTGGACTCAAGGGGTTCGGCTCCCAGGGCGGTCGGCGGATCGGGGATCAGCGCTGCGGCGTGTGCGTAGCGCCTTTCTTACCGGTTCGCTGTCCCGACTTCGTGGAGGCGGCACCGTGCCGCCCCGACTTGTTGGCCTTGTCGGCCCTGTTGTTCTTGTTGTTCTTGGCGGTCCTGGCCCCCGGCCGCACGGTGACGATGCGCGCCTTCCGCTTCAGGTTGGCCGGCTTGGCCGCGGCCGGGGCATGGAAGTGCATCTTGTCCCCGATCGTGGTCATCAGGGGATCACCGGTGATCTTCCCGGTCGTCAGCGAGACGAACGCCGGGTTGGCCGGCACCACCATGCCGAGCTTCGACGCGGCGTCGGCCAGATGCTGGGGGCTGTTCAACTCCTGGAGGCTCATCTTCAGTTGCTGGCGCTTCGCGACCAGCGCGGTGGCCTCGCGCTGCAGTTTCGACGCCGCGAACGAACGCTGTTGCATCTCGGTGTTGAAGGCGAGCAGGCCCACGACGCCGCCGATCAGGAGCACGACCATGAACACCACGAACGGCGTGCGCGAGGCGCTCGAGCGGCCCGTGGCCGGCACCAGCGCGAGCCGCTGGCGCACCGAGATCAGCTTCTTCGCGGACAGCGCCTTCTGCGGCGACAGAGCACTCATCAATGACTCCCGATCGATCGATGCGGACGGTGCGTACGACTGGCTCGGACCTGTCGGCGTCGGGGCGTGGTCATGCGGCCACCCCCTGCCGGACGACTGCGCGCACCCGCACGGAGGCGGCGCGCGGGTTCTGCGCGATCTCCTCCGGGCCGGCCTTCTCGGAGCCGCGGGTGAGCGCGACGAACTCGGGCTCGAAGCCGGCGGGGACGACGGGCAGGTCGTCAGGCACCCGGCTGCTGGTGCGCTCGGCGAAGGCGCGCTTGGTCAGGCGGTCCTCGAGGGAGTGGTAGCTCATCACGACGACCCGGCCGCCGACCCCGACGGAGTCGAGCGCGGCCGGAATCGCGCGGGAGAGCACGCCGAGCTCGTCGTTGACCTCGATGCGCAGGGCCTGGAACGTGCGCTTGGCCGGGTGTCCACCGGTCCGTCGCGCGGGCGCCGGAATGACCTGACGGAGCAGATCGACCAGGTCGGCCGAGCGCAGGAACGGCCGCTCGTCGCGCCGCCGCACGATCGCCCGTGCCAACTGCCGGGCGAACCGCTCCTCGCCGTAGTCGCGCAGGATCCGCGCGAGGTCGTCGGCGGCATAGGTGTTGAGGACGTCCGCGGCGGTGATCCCACGGGTGTCGTCCATCCGCATGTCCAGCGGGGCGTCCTCGGCATAGGCGAAGCCGCGCTCGCGGACGTCGAGTTGCATCGACGAGACGCCCAGGTCGAAGAGCACCCCGTCGACGGAATCGATCCCCAGATCGGCGAGTGCGCGTGGGATCTCGTCGTAGACGGCGTGGACGAGGGTGATCCGCTCGGCGAACGGCTCGAGTCGACGGCCCGCCAGCTCGAGGGCGTGCGGATCGCGGTCGATGCCGACCAGATGGGCGTCGGGGCAGCGACTCAGGATCGCCTCGCTGTGCCCACCCAGGCCCAAGGTCGCGTCGATGAAGACCGAGCCCGGAGCGAGCAGCGCGGGAGCGATCAAAGCGACGACCCGGTCGATCATGACCGGGACGTGGGAGGGGGCGTTCATGTTCTCGCCGGCGCCTAGTTGCCCGCGCCGATCGACCCGCCGGGCCCGGCGAGCAGCCGGACCGCGAGGGCGAACAACAGTGCCGTCGAGACGGAGAGGAGCGCGGAGAACGCCATGACGACCAGCCCGTCACGGATCCCGTGACGCACCCGGCGTACGGGTGGATGGCTCAGACTCTCCATGGTTTCGACCCCAGTCATGAACTGATCTGCTGCTCGGTTGGGTTGGTGCGGTGGCGTTCACAGCGATCGCAGGTCCAGGTTCAGCGCCCGCTCCGGGTCCTCTGGCGCCGGGGAAGGTGCTCCAGATGACCGACAGGAGCGGGCGCGAGCCTCGCCCTGCGATCGCCGCTTTTGAGTTGTGTCTGTGATGCGTTGAGGATTCGTTGAGGATGCGTCGAGTCGTGCGTGCGGTCAGTCGAGGAACAGTTCCTCGCTGAGGTTGGCGAAGGCCTCCTCCTGCGTCCGCGTGTATGCGGCCCACGTCGGGGGGTTCCAGATCTCGAGCTTGTTGCGCACCCCGATGACCGTGCAGGCCTTCTCGAGGCCGGCGTACTCACGCAGCTCGGGGGTCAGGCTGACGCGGCCCTGCTTGTCGGGCACCTGCTCGGAGAGCAGCGCGAACAGCATCCGGTTGTACGCCCGCATCCGGCCGTCGGTGCTGTCTCGCAGACGGGCGCTGAACGCCTCGAAGTCGGCAGCCGTCCGCACCTCGAGCGAACGGTCCTGACCTCGGGTGATCACCAGGCCCTCCTTGAGGTCGTCTCGGAACTTCGCCGGGAGGAAGAGCCGCCCCTTGTCGTCCAACTTCGGGGTGTAGGTGCCGGAGAACATCTGCCACCTCCCCGGCCTCTTGCTCCACTTTCCCCCACCCTACTCCACATTCCTCCACC
>DASVMH010000251.1:0-13979 GCA_036384455.1 Marmoricola sp.
AGGTCCTCGAGCACCGCCGCCATCGAACGTGCCAGCGGCCGCGCCAAACCATGCGCTCCGCGCTCCTTGTGGGCGAGGATCGCCGAGCGCAGCGGCTCCTCGTACGCCCCGGCGACCAGACATGGCGCCAACCCCGGCGGACACGGCGACGGCTCCGCGGACCGTGCGGATCTCGGCAGCCGGCTCTCGCAGTCAAGGCACAGCACCCGTCCCGGACGCCCGCACGCGCAGCACCGGCCGCCGTGGACGAGATCCCACCACGCATCACGCATCCGCCATCCTCAGCACGGCGCGCCGACATCTTCAACCGGCGGTTCGGGGGTTGTGGATTGTCGGTTCGGCACTCCGGAGACCGCCGGCGCGGGCATTGTCCGGCGCGGTCTCCGGCGCGGTCTCCGACGTCGGGTTCGTGGGTGGTTCGAATCGCTCGCGGCTGACGGGCGGTCGTGGGTTGCGGTCGTTGGCAGCGACGACAGAGGTGAGCGCGCAGTTGCGGCGAGCTGTCGGGTTTGCGGTGGATTGAAAGGCGCCGCTGCGCCCTCGCTCATCTCTCTCGTTGATCACTGCCGAATACGGGTACTGATCAACGAAACAGATCGCGTCAACGCGCCAACACCCCCAAAAGCCCAGAGTCGTGTAGATCCCGTTCACCAGGTGGATGGGATCTACACGACTCTGCGATATCCCACCCGGTCGACAGGACAACCCACCACAACCCGGACACCCGACCGCCGGCCCGAGCCGCCCGCCGCCGTGCGCCGGCCAATGCCCGAACCGGCGGATTCAGTCGGTGCCCATTTGCCGACCGACACTGCGGGGCTCGGCTCCGGCACACCTCGCTGCGCTCGGCGTACCTCCACCTCACTCCTCGTTCCCGGCGAGCACCTCCACCTCACTCCTCGGTCAGTCGGTGCCCATTTGCCGACCGACACTGCGGGGCTCGGCTCCGGCGGCGGCTCGTACCTCGCCACCACCTCCACCTCACTCCTCGGTCAGTCGGCGTACGTCGCAGCGATCAGGCCCGTCACGCCGGCCGCCTCCCACTTGCCGGCCGTGTCGAGGCGCTCGAGGCGGCCGCTGGCGTCGACGAGCATCAGCGGGGTGTCGTTGTCCGGGTTGACGACGAGATCGACGGCCTTGCCCTGGAAGGCGTCCGGCTCGGTGTCGGTCAGGTTGCCCGGGGAGCCGTCGTCGACGGCGTAGACGACCCGGCTGGTCCCGTCCGTGGGTCGGGTGAGCACTGCCAGCATCGTCGGCGTACGCCAGCCCAGGTCCACGACCGGGCCGAGCTTGTGCGACGGGTCGTACGACGTGATCGGCAGCGAGATGCTCCCCGAGCCTCGGGTCGGCGACCCGGCAGCGGTGCGCCGGAGCACGTCCACCACGACCCTGGGCCTGATCCCCGAGTCGATCCCGGCGGCGAACCGGGTCCCGTCAGGGGAGATCGCGAAGGAATTGACGGGCTGCCCGGAGATCCCCGGAAGGCGCACCACCCGCGCATGCCCGTGCCGGATGGCATGCACCACCGCGCCCTGGCTGGTGCGATCCACGAGCCACACGGTCCCCGACCCGTCGATCCGCGGGCGCAGCAGATCGGTGCCCGTGAACATTCTGCGCACGCGCGCCTGATCGACGGAGGCACCGGTGAACGCAATGGTGCCGTTCTGGGCGACGCCTACGATGCGTCGGCCGCTGCGCTCGAGAGCCAGTGAGCGCAGCAGCAGGCCGCGCTTCCCGAACGCGCCGGCGACCGGGCTGGCCGTGCGCCCGCTGATGGTCACGACCCGGCCGTTGCGGATCCCGATCAGGTCCCTGGTGGGCCCGAGTCCGGTCGGCGCGAACTCTGCACCGTCATCGGCTCCGACCTCGGTGCGGCCGTCGCTGAGGGTCAACGGGCTGCCGTCAACGGTGACCCGCACCTGCTGGATGCCCGGCACCTGTTGCAGCGTCCACGCGAGTTCGACCAGCGCCTGGCTGCGTTCACTCGGCGAGAGCTTCAAGATGTCAGCGCTCAACGGCACCTCGGCGACGCCGCGATCGGTGACGACGACAGACGGGTCCAACGTGGTTCCGGTCGGCAGCGCCGAGTGCGCGACCGTGGCCAGACGCGGCTCAGGACCCACGAGCAGGCCCCGGACGAGGGTCGATGCGGTGAGTTGGCCGTCGGGCGCATACACCGTCTCCGGGACCAGCACCCGGTTGCCCCGATCGAAGAAGTACAGCTGGTACGCCGCGAACCGCGCCTGGAAGTACGACGACTTCACCACGAGTGCGCTCGAGGGATTCTCGATGCGCCACTCGCCGTGTTCGCGGGTCATCTTCAGGTGGACGGTGATCCGGTGGGCGGGTCCGCGCTGCCAGACACCGGCGGCATCGACCCGGTGGGCGCCGGACAGCCGCATCAGGGTGGTGGCGCCCTTCTGGGTGACCGACGACCCGTCGTAGACGATGGTGCCGCCGCTCGGCGTCCAGGACGACCCGGCGTGTTCGGAGAGGAAGGCTCGCGCCGCTGCGGTGTTGAGCGGATTGGCCTCCATCGCGACCAGGAAGCCCTTGGCGATGCTCACCCGATCGGCGCCGGGGTTGGGCCCCGGCGGGTAGAAGTACGTCTGATCCGCTCCGGAGGTGTCGGAGGTCGAATCCTGCCGGTGGACCGGACCCGCATCGGGCAGAAGACCGCATGCCGTCGACAGCGTGGCGATCACCACGATGCCCAGACATGTCGCGAGGAGCGTGCGGAGCCGACTCACGATGCCTCCCCCACGCCCGCCGCCTCCGGGGCCAACGGGAGCGGACTGTGCTTGAGCGCGTCCCCCGCACGACGCGGCAGGGTCAGCCGGAACGACGCCCCCTCGCCCGGGGCGCCCCATGCCTGCAGCCACCCGCCGTGCAGACGAGCGTCCTCCAACGCGATCGCCAGACCGAGGCCGGTGCCGCCGCTGGTGCGGGCACGCGCGGGGTCGGCCCGCCAGAACCTGTTGAAGACCATGGCCTGCTGGCCCGGCTCCAGACCGACGCCGTAGTCGCGGACGACGACCGCGACCGCATCCTCATCGGCGGCGAGATGAACCTCGACGCGGGCGCCGGGGCCGCCCGCATGGTCGATGGCATTGGTGACCAGGTTGCGCACGATCCGCTCGACCCGCCGCGGGTCGACCTCGGCCACCACCGGGCCGTCGGAGGTCACCTCCACCTCCACGCCGCGCTTGTCGGCCAGCGGCGCAGCTGCGGTGACGGTGTGTCGCACCGCGTCGACCAGATCGGTGCCACTCAGCTCGAGTGCCGCGGCACCGGCGTCGAAGCGGCTGATCTCGAGCAGATCGGTCAGCAGGTTCTCGAACCGGTCGAGCTCGGTGTGCAGGAGTTCGGCCGACCGGGCGGTGACGGGGTCGAAGCTGTCGCGCGCGTCGTGGAGCACGTCCGCGGCCATCCGGACCGTCGTCAGGGGCGTACGCAATTCGTGGGAGACGTCGGAGACGAAACGGCGCTGGACCCGCGAGAGGTCGACGAGCTGTCTGATCTGGCGCTGCAACTCGTCGGCCATCTGGTTGAAGGACGTCGCCAGCCGTCCGATGTCGTCCTCGCCGCGTACGTGCATCCGCTCCTCGAGCCGACCGGCGGCGATCCGCTCGGCGACCCGTCTGGCCAGCCGGACCGGCGTGATGACCTGCCTGGTCACCAGCCAGGTCACACCGGCGACCAGGAGCAGGAGCAACAGGCCGGAGGTGAGCAGGACCCGCCGCAACAGGTGCAACGTGGTCAACTCGTCTGTCATCGGGAACAGGTAGTAGACGGCGTACGTCTCGCCGTCGGTCGGGAGCACGACGGTGGTGCCGACCGCGACTGCCGGCGCCGCTCGGGGGACGGGCCTGCTGGCGTCGAGACGCATGCGCGTATACGTCCACAAGGCACCGGTGAACGGCGCGTCCGCGTGGGTGGCGATGTCCTTCTGCAGGCGTTGCGGGACGCTCGTCGGAACCAGTCCCGGTGTGGTGCGCACACCCTGGGACGCCGCGTTGGCGTCGGGTCCGATCGGGCCGCGGACCAGCACGTCGTAACCACGGGCGTCACCGCGCGCGACGAGCGTCTCGGCAAGCTGCCCGAGTTGGGTGCCGGGGTCGAATGCATTGCCGCCCGAGGCCCCGAGGGACCGTTGCGCCGACGTGGTCTCGCTGATCGCCTCACCGACCGACGAGGTCACGCGCGAATGAGCCAGTCCGTCGCTGAGTTGCCGCATCACCAGGAGCCCGACGGTCCCGACCACGATCGCGCTCAGCGCGACGATGCTGACGACGACGCGGGTGCGCAGCGAACGCCGCCAGAACTGCGGAATGTCCGCGACGCCACGACGCAGGGCCGACGCGAGGCGGGCGGGAGCGCTCGACGGGTTCCGAGGGGCCGAGCCGGTCCGGTCGGCCGACTCAGCTCTGGCCGCCACCCGGTGTCTCCGCGTCGGCATCCGGCGTGGGGCCGGCCTTGTAGCCCACCCCGCGCACCGTGACCACGATCGCGGGGTTCTCGGGGTCGTGCTCGATCTTCGCCCGCAGGCGCTGCACGTGGACGTTGACCAACCGCGTGTCCGCCGCGTGCCGGTAGCCCCACACCTGCTCCAACAGCACCTCACGCGAGAACACCTGCCGTGGCCGGCGGGCGAGGCAGACCAGCAGGTCGAACTCGAGGGGCGTCAGGCTGATCGGGCGCCCGTTGCGGATCACCTGATGGCCGACGATGTCGATCCGGAGGTCGCCGATGCGGACCTCCTCCGCCTCGGGTTGGGGTGCACTCGTGCGCAACCGTGCCCGGATCCGCGCGAGCAACTCCTTCGGCTTGAAGGGTTTGACGATGTAGTCGTCCGCGCCGGCCTCGAGGCCGGCGACGACGTCGATCGTGTCGCCGCGCGCGGTCAGCATCACGATCGGGGTCCCCGACTCGGCCCGGATCTCCTGGCAGACCGCGATGCCGTTCTTGCCGGGGAGCATCACGTCGAGCAGCACCACGTCGGGGCGGGACTCCCGAAACGCCGTGAGCGCCTCGTCCCCCCGCTCCACGACGAGGGCCTCGAAGCCCTCGTTGCGCAGCACCAGACCGAGCATCTCCGCGAGTGCCGGGTCGTCGTCGACGACCAGCACCCGCGGATGGCTCGGGTACGTCCCCGTACCGCTCACACGTGCCTCCCCATCACCGCGATGCTCCGTCAGTAACGGTAGTGCTCCGGCTTGTAGGGACCCTCGACCGGCACGCCGATGTAGTCGGCCTGCTCCTGGGAGAGCTCGGTCAGCTCCACGCCGAGAGCGTCGAGGTGCAACCGGGCGACCTCCTCGTCGAGGTGCTTGGGCAAGACGTAGACACCGACCTCGTAGTCGTTGACCTTCGTGAAGATCTCGATCTGGGCCAGCACCTGGTTGGTGAAGGAGTTCGACATCACGAACGAGGGGTGACCGGTCGCGTTGCCGAGGTTGAGCAGACGACCCTCCGACAGCACGATGATCTTCTTGCCGTTCGGGAACCCCTGACTCGGCGGGAACAGCCACTGGTGGACCTGCGGCTTGATCTCGTCTTTCACAATGCCGTCGATGCGCGCCAGACCGGCCATGTCGATCTCGTTGTCGAAGTGACCGATGTTGCCGACGATCGCCTGGTCCTTCATCGCCTGGAAGTGCTCGACCCTGATGATGTCGAAGTTGCCCGTGGTGGTGACGAAGATGTCCGCGTCCGCGACGACCGAGTCGAGCTTCTTGACCTCGTAGCCGTCCATCGCCGCCTGCAGGGCGCAGATCGGGTCGATCTCGGTGATGATCACGCGGGCGCCCTGGCCGCGCAGCGACTCCGCCGAGCCCTTGCCCACGTCGCCATAGCCGCACACGACCGCGACCTTGCCGCCGATCATGACGTCGGTGGCGCGGTTGATGCCGTCGACCAGGCTGTGCCGGCAGCCGTACTTGTTGTCGAACTTGGACTTGGTGACCGAGTCGTTGACGTTGATCGCCGGGAAGAGCAGCGAGCCGTCCTTGAAGCGCTCGTAGAGTCGGTGCACGCCGGTGGTGGTCTCCTCGGTGACCCCCTTGATGCCGTTGGCAATGCCCGTCCACTTCTGCGGGTCGGCCTCGAACGAGCGCGCGAGGACCCGGAGGACCTCCTTGAACTCCTCGTTGTCGGTGGAGTCCTGGCCCGGCACGGAACCGGCCTTCTCGAACTCGACACCCTTGTGGACGAGCAGGGTGATGTCCCCGCCGTCGTCGAGCAGCATGTTGGGACCGACCGCGTTGCCCTCGGCGTCGGTGAAGTCGAAGACCTTCTCGGCCTTGTCCCAATACTCCGCGAGCGACTCGCCCTTCCAGGCGAAGACGGGGGTGCCCTTCGGCTCGTCGACCGTGCCGCCACTCGAGGGCGGTCCGACCACGATCGCCGCGGCGGCGTGGTCCTGGGTCGAGAAGATGTTGCAGGTGGCCCAGCGCACGTCGGCGCCCAGCGCGACGAGCGTCTCGATGAGCACGCCGGTCTGGATGGTCATGTGCAGCGAGCCGGCGATGCGGGCACCCTTGAGCGGCTGCTCGGCGCCGTAGCGCTCGCGCATCGCCATGAGGCCGGGCATCTCGTGCTCGGCGAGGGTGAGTTCCTTGCGGCCGAACTCGGCCAGCGAGAGGTCAGCGACCTTGAAGTCCATGAAGAACCTTCCACGATTCGTGAGTGATCAGGGCCCTGCGTGCGCCATCTGGGTCCGCGGGGCTCCGGGGTCCACGGCGTCTCGTCACGATCCCGTGCACGAGGCGCCTGCAGAGTCTAACGCCGGTCGATGTCGGGCTCGAGATAGATCACGCGAGCGGTCGGCTCGGACGCACGTACGGCCGCTTCCGCACGATCGATGGCCGCGGCAACAGTCGCGGCCGCCTCGGTCGGGGCAACGGCGATCTTGGCCCCCACGAGCAGTTCCTCCGGTCCGAGGTGCAGCGTCTTCATGTGGATGACCCGATCCACGCCGTCGGTGCCCTCGAGCGCCGCCCGGATGCGTTCCTCCGCCTCGGGTGCCGCCGACTCGCCGAGGAGCAGGCTGCGGGTCTCGATCGCCAACGTGATCGCCACGGCGACGAGGAGGATGCCGATCAACGCCGTACCAGCCGCGTCGAAGACGCCGAGCCCCGTGATCAGGCTCAGCCCGACCCCGACCAACGCGAAGACCAGGCCGAGGAGAGCGGCCGCGTCCTCGAGCAGGATCACCGGAAGTTCCGGGGCCTTCGCACGGCGTACGAACTCAACCCACCCGATGGAGCCTCGCGATCGGTTCGCCTCGGAGACCGCCGTGCGGAACGACATGCCCTCCATCACGATCCCGCCGACCAGCACGACGATCGGCACCCACCACCATCGGCCGTCGAGCTGCCCCAGGTCGTGCGGGTGGGCGGCGACGTGGTGCAGCTTGTGGTACGCCTCGTAGAGCGCGAACAGGCCCCCGACGGTGAACAACACGATCGAGACGAGGAAGGCGTACACGTAACGCTCGCGGCCGTACCCGAACGGGTGCTCCCTCGTCGCGGCGCGCTGCGATCGACGGCCGCCGAGAAGAAGGAGCACCTGGTTGCCCGAGTCGGCCACGGAGTGGATCGCCTCGGCGAGCAGCGATGAGGATCGGGTCAGCGCGAAGGCTGCGAACTTGAGCACCGCGATGCCCATGTTGGCCGACAGCGCAGCCACGACGGCCCTGGTGCCACCTTCGGTCGACATGGTGCCGCAGACTAGCCAACGACCCGTTACGGGTCGCGCGTCAGTCCTCCGCGCCGACCCGCAGGTAGGTCGCGGCGTAGGTACCGGTCGCGAGCAGTGCGGCGTAACGCGCGACGTCCCCGGCCCCCGCTCGGTCGCTGACACCGACATGTTCGACGCGCACCCCGTGCTCCCGGGCGGCGTCGGTCAGTCGATCCCTGGTGGCCGCGACCACAGGGTCGTCATGGCCGTCGTCCAGGAGCACCAGGGCGGGTCTGGTCGTGGGCGCATCATCGGCGAACGGGTCGGCGAAGATGTCGGCCGGAGCGGCGGCCTCCAGCACCGGCAGGAGGTGCTCGGCATCCGTTGCCAGCGCGGTGCGGCCGGTCGCCCGGCGGATGGACTCCGCGATCCGGCGGGCCGCCCGCGCCGCCAGGACGGTGCCACCCCACAGGAGCGGATTGGTGTCGGCGATGCCGCTCGCGAGGATCTTCGCGGGGTTCACCGCCAGATCCTGGTGCGGACTGCACGAGACCGCGACGTCGTCGAGTGCCTCGGCAACGGCATCGGGGTCGGTGTCCGGGGCGAGGTCGAGGCGATCGAGCACGTCGAGCATCACGACGGCGGTTGCGAGTTGGTCACCGGTATTGGTCGGCAGCAGGAAGCTGTCCCGCCCGGCGGCGTGCTCCGCGACGATCGAGCGTTCGGGGCAGGCCACGATCTGGGCACAACCCCGGCGTACCGCCTCGGCAACACCGCGTGCGGTGCCGGCGTCACCGCCGTCGGGTGCGAGCACCACGACGAGGTCGAGGCTGCCCGCCCATCCGGGCAACCCGGGCCCGGGCCAGGCGATGAAGGGGACCGGACACCACGGCTCGAGCACCGCGCGCAGCAGCCGGGAGTCCGGGCCCGCGGCCACGACGGCTCGCGGCCGTTGCCCGGCGAGGGCCGCCACCGCTTCGGTCACCGCGGTCACGGCGCCGGCCGCCTCACGGCGGACGCGTGCCCCCGCCTCCGCCTGTTGGCGCAGCAGCGCGTCGAAGCGGGCCAGCGTCCCCGCGTCGTCGAGACGGCCGTCCTCGAACACCATCAGCAGCAGGGACGCGTCATCACTCGGGCTTGCGCGCCTCGTCGACGAGCAGCACCGGGATGTCACCGCGTACGGGGTAGGCCAGACCGCATCCGGTGCAGACGAGCTCCGAGCGCTCCTCGTCGGCCGCCAGGGTGGCGTGGCACGCCGGGCAGGCGATGAGCTCCTGGAGCTGGGGGTCGAGATTCATCAACGGCTCCTGATCCGGCTCAGGACGCGATCTCGGATCGCGACCATGGTTTGGTCGTCCTTGCCCTCGGCGTTGAGCCGCAGCAGCGGTTCAGTGTTGGACGCACGGACATTGAACCACCAGTCCGGGTGCGAGACGGTCAGCCCGTCGAGGCGGTCGATCTGCGCGCCGTCCTGCGCCGACCACTCCTCCTCGAGTCCGGCAACGACCGCGCCCTGGTCGGTCACCTCGGAGTTGATCTCGCCGCTCGCGACGTGCCGCGTGTAGGGGGCGAGCAACTCCGAGAGCGGGGCGTCCTGCTCCGCGAGCGCGGCGAGCGCGTGCAGCGCCGCGAGCATCCCGGAGTCTGCGCGCCAGAAGTCGCGGAAGTAGAAGTGACCCGAGTGCTCGCCACCGAAGGCCGCTCCGGTCTCGGCCATCGTCTGCTTGATGAACGAGTGTCCGACACGCGTACGGACCGCGACGCCACCGAGCTCGCCCACGATCTCGGGGACCGCTCGTGAGGTGATGAGGTTGTGGATGATCGTCGCCCCTGGCTCCTTGGCCAGCTCCCGCGAGGCGATGAGGGCGGTGAGCACGCTCGGGCTGACCAGCTCACCGCGCTCGTCCACGAGGAAGCACCGGTCGGCGTCGCCGTCGAAGGCCAGTCCGATATCGGCGCCGGTCTCACGCACCTTCGCCTGAAGGTCCACCAGGTTGGCCGGGTCGATCGGGTTGGCCTCGTGATTGGGGAAGGTGCCGTCGAGCTCGTAGTACATCGCCGTGACGTCGGCATCGATCCTCCCGAGTACGGCGGGAGCGGTGAGCCCGGCCATGCCGTTACCGGCATCGACGACGATCTTCAGTCGCCTGCCGTGCACGGGGGCCAGGTCGAGCAGGTGGGCCGCATAGTCGTCCAACAGGTCCCGCTCGGTGACCGCACCCGCCCGCTCGGCGACGAGCTCGAGACCTGAGGCGACGCGGTCGCGGATCTCGGCCAGACCGGTGTCGAGGCCGATCGGAGCTGCGCCCGCCCGGCACATCTTGATGCCGTTGTACTGCGCCGGGTTGTGGCTCGCGGTGAACATCACGCCCGGGCGGTCCAGGCGGCCCGCTGCGAAGTAGAGCCCGTCGGTCGAGCACAGGCCGATCGCGACCACATCGGCGCCGGCCCTGGTCGCGCCGCGTGCAAAGGCCTCCGCAAGTCCCGGGGACGAGGGGCGCATGTCGTGACCGACCACGATCGCACCGCCGGTGGAGCCGGTGACGGCGACGTACGCATTCCCGATCGCCTCGGCGAGGGCCTCGTCGAGCTGCTCGGGGACCAGACCGCGCACGTCGTAGGCCTTGAACAGTGCTTGCAGGTTCTCAGCAGAGTTGGTGGGCATGCGGTGAGGGTAGTCAGTCCTCGGAGGTGAGCACCCGCAGGTGGCCCCGGCGTTTGACCTCGCGCCCGGTCTCGTGGCCCCACGGCTCGGCCGCACGAGGCTGGGCCGCCTCACGCACCGCATCCGCGAGGGCGAGCAGATCGTCGCTGGAGGGCCCGGTGTCGTCCTCACGAGCGAGCCGGACGACCTCCCACCCGCGGGGCGCGCTGAGTCGCTCGCTGTGGACCTCGCACAGGTCGTACGCGTGCGGCTCGGCGAAGGTCGCCAACGGACCCAGCACAGCGGTCTGATCGGCGTACACGTAGGTCAGGGTCGTCACCGCGGAACGACCACACGCGGTGCGAGAACATCGGCGCAGCGGATTGCGCACGGGGTTCGCAGGCACGGTCACGAGCAGAAGGTACCGCCTCTCGAGCCGTCGACCGTTTAGGCTCGCTGGCGTGCATGGACCGACCCAGCCCCGTCGCCGACGCCGCGACCGCCGAGGCCGGGGTGTGCGCGGCCCGAATCTCGCCGCAGTGCCTGCGAACCGCACCCGTGCCGAGAGGTTCGACGCGCTCGCACTCGGTGTCATGGAGGACCTGTGGGAGCGGTTCCCCAACGAGTTGGCGAACGTGCAACTCGCGGTGGAGGAGGTGCCGTTGCTGCCCGACGCATGGAGCGCGGACACGATCCCGCTGTCGAGCTATGTGCCACCCAAGGGTCCCGAACCCGCCCGCATCGTCGTCCTGCGGCGCCCCATCGAGCGCCGCGCTGCCACTCGCCTCGACCTCGAGGACCTGCTGCTCACCGTGATCGTCGAGCAGGTCGCCGACGTGCTGGGGCTGCCGCCGGAGGACGTGCATCCGCAGTATGAGGCGTGATCACCAGTCCGCGACGACGGCAGGCACCCGGGCCTGACTGCTCGTGGTGGTGAGGGCGAGCACCGCGAGGGCGGCCTTCGTGTCCGCTCCGAGGACGAGTGCCCCGGACATGCCCGGGGCGTGGACGACGATCGAGGCCGCGTGTGCGGGCAACGAGACCACCGCGGCGGCACCGGTGCGTACGGTGACCGACGCGCTCGGCAGCCGGCGGCCCGCGGAGTCGTAGACGTCGACGGTGGCCTTCGCAGACTTCTTCGCACCGTAGAGGTCCAAGCTCGCGGACCCGGAATGGGTCGGGACGCCGAGAACGCCGGACCCGGCGAGTGGCTCGACCGCGGGCAGGTAGGCCGCATCGGTTCCCTGGCGTACGCGGACGGTCGCACTGATCGGCAGTTGGCTGACCAGCCGCAGACCGAGGGGATGTGCCTTGAGCACCGCCTTCAGCGCCACGGGGCGCACCACGCCGGGGGGCACGCGCACGGTGGCGTGCTTCGTCGGCGCGAATCCTCCGTTGCGGCCGACCAGGGACAGCTGGACGACAGCCTCCTCCTCGGTCGGGTTGGCCACCAGCAGGGTCGCGTCGGCCGCCGTCGCGGGCACCCCGGCGATGTTGAGACGGCGCGCTGCCGTCGGCTGGTCGGAGACCCAGTCGAGCGCGGGGTTCTCGACATAGTCGGCGGACCAGCTGTCGGAGACGGACGCGCTCACCAGGCCGCGCGACGTGACCACGCGTACGGCCAGATCGCCCACGGCCGGGGCGACCTTGCTCAGATCGAAGGTCCGGAAGGACCCGCTGTTGATCCGCACGTCGTCGAGGCCGGGCGAGCGCACCACGCCGTGCGGCCCGAGGACCTCGATGTCCACGATCGCATCGCCCTTGCGCGGGTTGGAGATCGTCAGCTCACTGTGATGCCCCTGGCTCCCCCCGGCGCCGACGAACCACCAGGTGGAACGAGGTGACGGGCAGGTGCCGGCGGCGTACCACCCCTTCGCCGAAGCCGTCCGCACAGCGAATGCCTTAGCTGAGACGGCGGCATCGGCATGCACCTCTGCCGGCGTGCCGGCCAATCTCAGCGAGGGGTGGTGCGGCGCGGCACCGTCGACGGTCAGACCTTCGGCGGACGGGCGTCCGGCGACACCGATGGCTGCGGTCGAATCCGGCAGGCCACCGGCACAGGTGAGGTCGCGCGCGATCGATGTCGTGCCCGTGGCCGCGGTCGGCCGTACGTTCGTGGGTGGGGTTGTCATCCCGGCCCACACGAGCGTCGCAGCGGAGACCAGCAGCGCAAGGACACCGATCGTCGCCGATCCGATGGGGCTCGACTCCCGCGGGGCGGCGGGTCGCTCGCGTGGGCGATCCCCGTGCCGTGGGGCTGTCCGGCGGCCGCTCATGCCACACCTCCGCCCTCGAGCCGCTGAGGGCGGCTCGGTGCGGCCATCACGACGACTCCGACCCACACGATCACCTGGAGCAGGGCAAGGATCGGTCGTGACACGTCACCGCGATGGTCGAGCGCGTCAACACTCACCGGGGAGACGACCTGCCACGTGCGCGTGCGCGGCCGAGGTGCGCTCGCCGACTCGAAACCGTCGGCAGCGTCGAACGCTCCGGTGACGGTGGGGCTGACCGGTGCCGGGGCGTACACATAGGCGATCCCGCGAGCCGCGAGCGTCGCGGGCGCCCGCACTCCATTGGGCGCGAAGACACCCGCGATCGCGCGCGTGAGGTCCCGATCCGGCTCGGAGACGGCCAGCAGACCCTCATCACCGAGCCGTGCCGCGGTTCCGCGGACGACCCGGTAGGTCACCCGATCGCCGTGGGCCCCGTTGCCACCGCGGATCACGAGGGTGGCGCCGGTCCGGCCGTTGGCTCCGAGCTCGGTGAGGTAGCCGGGAAGCACCTGGGCCCGCGTCCGCTCGAGGGGGCCGTCGGTGCCGTGGACGAGCCACCAGACTGCACCTCCGACCGGCACCATCAGGGCACCGAGCAGGCCCACGGCAGCGACCGGCTGTCGCCACCCGAAGCTCACCCCGGAGAAGGCGCCGACGAGCCCGTGCGCGGCGAGGGCGACCGCACCGATCAGAGCGGCACTCATCACGAGCAGGAATGCGCCCGGCCACGGTCGCACCGGGTCGACGAGGCCGGGCAGGTCGACCCTGGTCTGGGTCAGCACGGCTGCACCGACCGCAGCGGCGGCGGCGATGCTCCACATCCGAGCCACCGGCCGGCGGGTCTGTTGGCGGATCAACGCGAGGACCGCGACGCCCGACAGACTGATGATCAGCCACCAGGGAGCCGCTCCGGGCCCGCCGCTGCTGCCGGCGAGCAGGTGCCAGACGTCAGGGTGCGGGATCCGATAGTCCGCGCGTCCCGCCTCCAGAAGGCCCGCTTGGGGATGATGCACAAGGGTCGGCAGCCAGGCGAGACTCATCAGGCCCGGTACGACGGCGAGGAGCACCCGCTCCCACCGCGAGACGGCGCGACCGCCGAGCGCCGGCAGCGCGATCGCCGCGAGCACCACGAGCACACCGAGCGCCGGGGCGAAGGCCACGACCACGCCGAGACCCAGGATCGTGCGCCACAAGCCGCGGCGTCGGCGTTCGAGCGACGCGTCGCCCATCGACAGCGCAGCGCTCGCCGCCCACGGCAGCACGATCGCCACGCCGATGGTGCCGACCCGACCCTGACCGACCGCACCGGTGAGGATCGGCATCACGGCGTACGTCGCCGCCGCCCATGCGGAGATGCGCACCCCTGGGCACAGCCGACG